>CAJQJI010000019.1 GCA_905478675.1 Candidatus Altimarinota bacterium | reverse complement strand
TACAAGTAACCCCCATTAGCCAAAGTCGCAAACCCCATCACCATTTGCAAAGGCGTTACTAAAATCCCTTGCCCAAATCCACGAGTCACTAACTCTGAATCTGACCAATCTTGCCAAAACTCCAGTCCCCCATCAATTTCCCCTGGAAGCTCAATATCCGTGTATTGTCCAAATCCGAAATCCTGCAAATATTCGTACACTAACTTAGAGCCCATTTTCTGAGTCACAAACGCAATCCCCGTATTAAGCGAACGATTTAAAACAGAAATCATACTGGTTGGTCCCGCGTAGGTTTTATCTGAATTCCCAATAGTAAATTCATCGACTTCTACCGGTCCTGTATCCTGATAAATAGTCGTCGGGGTTACTTCAGCGGAATTAATGGCCGCAGCCATAGTTAAGGCTTTCATTACCGACCCAGGTTCATACAAATCTGCTACGAGCTTATTTCTAAAGACCGTTGGCCCCCATACATTAAAATAGCGAAATAAATTACCGTCTTCATTTAGCGTTGGAATTCGTTGATTAAAATTCTCATCTTCTAAATCTAGTTGGTATTGTTCTGGTGAAATTTCATATTTTAGAAAAGCTTTTCCATATTCATTTGGGTCAAACGTGGGTGAATTCGCCATCGCTAATATTTTCCCCGTGCTAGGTTCTACAATAATAACCTGCCCAAAATCAGCCTGAAAACGCTCGGTATCTTCTTCTAATATTTTCTCTACTTGCCCCTGAATAACCCGATCAATAGAAATAACAATATCAGCTCCGTCTCGAGCTTGGGTGATACCGGAATCTTTCCCTAAAATTCGTTGTCCACGCGTATTAGTGGCCCCGTAGATATAACCCTCTTGCCCTCGTAAATCTAAATCAAACCGCCCTTCAATTCCATATTGTCCGTTCCCATTAGAATCTACAAAACCTAGCACTTGTGAAGCTAAAGCACGTTCTGGGTAATAACGCCAATATTCATCTTTCATTTGAATCCCCCGCATAAGAGACGCGTAGCGTGGATTTTGCTTCATTTCTGTTATTTTCTCCGACACCTCTGGTACAATTTTATTTACTAACTCTACATACCGACGCGGCCGGCGCGTAAGTAAACTTTCCAGCCGATCTACCTCAATATTAATCAAAGGCGCTAACGCCGTTGCCGTTTGTGCTGTACTTAAAATTTGTGTCGGATCAGCCACCAACGTCGTCCCTTCTAAAGAAATACCTCTCAACCCTAAAGCTTCAATTTCGGCAATTCGGTTTGGAGCTAAGTCACTGTCAAGTACCACCCGGATTCGTTCCACTTGGCTTAAAATCTCACGTAGTTCTTTTTCATACGCTGTAATCGCAATTCGTTCTGGTTCTGTCCAACTCTCTGGATCCGTGTTAATTTGGCACCCTTCAATTTCTTCACAGTGAGCATGAATTAACACTGGGGCTAATAAAGCGGCGACCGCATTGGGATCCCCTTGTTCTTGTTCGTTAAGTGGCAACTGCGGATTATATTTGGGATAAGCCAAAACTAACGGATCAACAAACAACATCTTTAGAGTGTTGTTGGTTGCCAGTGGCGTTAACTCATCATCAATATAATTTTTATGCACTAAAATCTTCCCTCGACGAGCGGGTAGCACCGATCGTTTTTCGTGCTGCGCTTTGGCTTCTTGCGCGTAGGTATCGAAATTAATTATCTGTAACGAAAACAACCTCCCTGTAAAAACTATAGCCACAAGCACTAAAGCTATTTTAACAATTCGTAAACGGGCACTAAAATTAGTTCTCATGCGCATTTTGATACTAAGACTGCACACAAAAAAGGCCAAGAAAAATGGACAAAACGAGGTTGATTGAGCATATTAAATTTTAGATATTATGAACCTAGCCACGCCCCAAGAATACCAAGCACAATTTGAACAAGATTTAACCGACATCTTGTATCAAGTCGAACATTATTATCCAAATTTAGATGACACTAAAAAAGATAAAATTAAGCGTGCTTTTTGGTTTTCGGAAAAAGCGCATAAAAATCAAACGCGATTTTCTGGGGAGCCTTATTTTATTCATTTAGTGGCGGCCACTAAAATTTTACTGCAAATTCAGCCCGACCTTGAAACTATTTGCGCTTGTTTATTACATGACGTCATTGAAGACACACCTGTGACACCCGATGAGATAGAACGCCGATTTGGGAAACGAATTCGCTTTTTGTGCGAAGGCGTTGAAAAAATAACCAAGGTGCGTCTGCAAGGGAAAGACCGAGAGCTTGAAAGTTTGCGAAAACTGTTTGTGGCTATGGCGAAAGACGTGCGTGTCATTTTTATTAAACTGGCCGATCGAATCCATAATTTATCAACCTTAGATCATGTCCGCCCAGAAAAAAGAACCCGCATTGCGCGAGAATCTTTACAAATATATGTGCCTGTTGCTGACCGACTTGGGATTCATGAGTTCAAAACCCAAATGGAAGATTTGTGTTTTAAAAACTTAAACCCCGAAGAATACGAACTTCTAACAAACCAGATTAAGCAGTCTAAGAAAGAACGCGAAAAATTTATTAACGCCGCAGAAAAAGAAATCAGAAAATTGCTGACAAAAGCTGACGTACGTTTTGTTACCGTTGGTGGCCGAGACAAAAACTTGTATTCGGTGAGTGAAAAACTAAAGAAAAAAAACTGTAATCATGTTTCTGATATTCATGACTTGTTGGGATTAAGAGTGATTGTAAATGATCATTCTGATTGTTACCGAGTGCTTGGTTTAATTCACTCGCACTGGAAACCCATGCCCGGTCGCTTTAAAGATTATATTGCCGTTCCTAAAGCCAATGGGTATCAAAGTTTGCATACAACCGTACTGGGGCTCGCTCAAAGTAAAGTGCCCACTGAAATTCAGATCCGAACCAAAGCCATGCATTTAGATGCTGAATATGGGCCAGCGGCTCACTGGGCTTACAAGCAAAGCGCTAAGGACCGATTTGATCAAGATTATTTAGAAAAAACCAGTTGGATTCCTGAAGATTTAGCTGAAATTACTCAAATCAAATCCTCGGAACACTTTTTCCGCTCTATTTCAGAATCTTTATCAGAAAAAAGAATTCACGTGTTAACACCGAAAGGTGATGTTAAAAACTTGCCAGCAGGGTCTACGCCTATTGATTTTGCTTATGCCATTCATACCGATATTGGAAACCGATGTTTTGGAGCCAAGGTAAATGGTATTATTAAGCCACTTAACCACGAACTCAGTGCGGGTGACGTGGTGGATATTATGACCAAATCCGGCCGCTCACCAAACCCAGAATGGCTTAAATTTGTAAAGTCCTCTAGTGCTCGGCAAAAAATTCAACAAGCGATTAATTTAACGAGCAAAGAAGATGAAAAAGCCGTAGTGGAGGAGCCGCCAAAACCTAGACCACAAATCCGAACTACGCCACTAGGGGCTGCCCCGAGTCGAAATAAGGGGTTTACTGCCGACCATTCTATTATTATTGGGAATGAAAGCGGACTCGCTTACCACTTTCCACAATGCTGTGAACCAAAGCCAAGTGATGAAATTATCGCCTATAATACTCGCGGGCGTGATTTTGTAATTCATCAAAAGGATTGTAAAGTTCTCGCGAAACTAGAAGATGAACGTAAACTGGAAGCCCAAGTTGTTATGCAAAAAAAATTCACGATTACCGCTAAAGACCGAGTCGGATTAATGCGTGATTACTCCGCTATTTTAAGTGAAAAAGATATTTTTATTTGGGATGTGAAGTTTAAAAAACCCAAACAAGAAACCCTGGTCGGTAGCTTCACGGTCCATATTCCCGACAATAAAATCTTTCGCGAAGCCATACAAGCTTTGCAAGCGGTTGAAAATGTACGCGAAGTGCAAGTGCAATAGGTTCTACAAAAAAGTGATTCATACAAATCACTTAAAGTTTATTTGGTGGAGGTGGCGGGTATCGATCCCGCGTCCGCAGTGGAAACAATGCACGTTCTACGCTTATAGTCTAGCCTGTTTACGATTCAAGCTTTAAAGCAGACAAAAAACTTGAAAAGGTGATCTAAGGTTCAAATTTAAAGACGATCAAGTTTTAAATTCTACACCACTGAGTTTGATTATGAGTGGCGTGGCGACACGTCATAATCACCTAGGAGCGTTGGCTCAACTAGGGTTTGTCCTAGAAGTTCGAACTAAGCGAATACTGGAGCTGGAGCCAAAGCTCGAGCCGCAGTTTGACGAAGTTGGTTGAACTTGCTTGTAAATGCAGTAGCACTTAAGGTTTATACATCTTGGATAACCGGTTAGCTGTATCACCCGGAAACGCCCGTACAGAGCTTCGATTCACTCCGTCGAAGCCATTGCACCCCCGTTACCAAAAAGAACCATCCACTATTAAGCTAGTGGAAACTTATTATAGATAAAAAACTTTAAAATGGCAATCATCCTACAAAAACTGTTTATAATAAAAGCATGTCTTTTTATTTTTACTTAGCCCGTTGCAAAGATGACAGCTTATACGCTGGCTACTGCAAAAACTTAGCCGAACGAGAAGCGACCCACAATAGCGGCAAAGGCGCTAAATACACCCGCGCCAAAGGCCCCGTTAAAATTGTTTATGCCGAAAACTTTGCCACTAAATCAGAAGCGATGAAACGCGAATACGAAGTAAAAAAATTTAAGAGAAGCCAAAAAGAAGCCTTAATAAAAAACGATCCGTCGGCTTAAAGACAGATCGTTTTAAAAGAGATAGCCTGTTAAAGGCTTAGACTTGTTCACAGTTTTCATATACGTCTTCTTCGCCTTGCATCACCATGGCGGTCGTCCCTTTACTCCAAAAAACTAACCCTTCAGCTGACTCATATTTTTCACCAGACGCTGACACCTTCCGGTTCATAATAGTGGCGGTTCGGGTTTGGGTATCTGAAAACATAAGTTGGTCTGCTTGCAGTTTCATAATAGAGTCTCCAGAAACGTATTCATCAAAAGAAACCGTAAATTTATTACCGCCATCACATTGATACGAAATTTTTCGTCCTCGGCTTGGGGCCGTTACTTCATCGGGGTTCATCGCTTGCGCGTCTAAACATTCTGGTTTTTGATACGCATTACAAAACTTTTCGGTACAGGCGGCCATAGTAGAGCCTTCGGCTCGGGTACAATTATTACACCCATCGAAGTAAGACGTACAACTATCGGCAATCATGGTTTTCCAACTGTCTTGATTATACGTTTCTTTATCTGGTACGACGGCTTCTTGGCCTTCAACGGTATAACTCACAACAACTCCGTTCTCTACTTCCGCATTTATACGCCCAATTCGATAATCCATCGTAACGGCAAAAGCTTCGCCATCCGCCATGGTAATTCTAAACGGTACGCCTTCCGCTTTAGCTTTTGCTTGGGCTTGAGGCACGGTCATACCAATGTAATCCCCGCTCGGGTATTCGGTATTTGAGCCCGCAACCGTCGGCGTATTGCTTGAGTGTGTATTATTTTCACTCGAACAAGCCGTCAAAGTTAAAGTCATCAAACTAAGTGCCAAAAGCAGAATTGATTGTTTCATACAATATAAAAAGGGTTAAAGAATATAGTTTTTTGGGGCTTCAAAATAGTAATGAGCACGTTCTTATATGACGGAAACAACCTGCGATTTGTGACAAAAATTTATCACATTTATATTTAAGCTATTGCTGAGTTCTATACCTATTTCTCGTCTTTGTTTTTCCAAAAATCGTTGTATTGAACCACAATCATATAAAATCCGGCTGCCACTAAGAAAAACGGCCAGTTTTGGCCTAAGTTAAGCAGAGCAATTAAATCAAATTCTGGATAATAATTTCCAATCCAAAAGCCAAGTCCCAAAAGGCACAAAATCACCCCTAATATCATCGTAGCACCAGTGTTGTATCGTAAGTTTTTCATGATTATATAAATTAGTCTCCTCTAGAATAATCTTTTTTGCACCGTAAAACAAACAGGGACATAAAAAAATGATTTCAACCACTTTGTGACTAAAATCATTTTTTTAAATGGCGGGACCGACGAGACACTTCTTGCTCGCTTTCAGCTCACCGAAGCTTCCAGCACCAAATCTAAGATTTGGGCTTACAGCGCGAACTCTACTCGTTCGATTCTCAAAGCACTCCGTGCTTTTGTAAAAAAAGCGTCAAACCCCTTTGGGGCTTTACGCTTTTTTTAAATGGCGGGACCGACGAGACTCGAACTCGCAACCTCCGCCGTGACAGGGCGGCGCTCTAACCAATTGAGCTACGATCCCGTAAATGGGAGCCAGAGGATATTAAGGTAAAAAAAAAAGACGTCAATTTTTTTTTAACCTACAAGTTTTTAGCACTTGCTAGTACATTCGCTTCCATCCCTTGTTTATAATTATCGAGGGCTTCGGCTACCGTTTCATCACTAGTACTTACAATTTGTGCGGCCAATAAACCAGCATTTTTAGCCCCGTTAATAGCCACCGTCGCCACGGGCACACCGCCTGGCATTTGTACAATAGACAGCAATGAATCAATCCCTTCAATCGAGTTATGCGATTTAACCGGCACACCAATCACGGGTAAAGACGTGTAGGCCGCTGTCATTCCTGGCAAATGTGCCGCGCCACCAGCTCCAGCAATAATCACCTTAAGCCCGCGTTCACGAGCTGTTTTGCCGTACTCCGCCATTCTGTCTGGCGTTCGGTGCGCTGACACAATTTCAATTTCATAAGCAACGCCAATTTCATCTAAAGCGTCTGCAGCGGCCTGCATCACTGGTAAATCAGACTTGCTCCCCATAATAATTCCAACGTGTGCCATAATATTTTTAATTTAAGTGATTTAGTTTTAACCCAGCCAATCTAAAAAAGCAATTACTCAGCCACTACCCTTAACTTTTCCAAAACTTCATCCGCCACCTCTTTCGCTTTTTCTACGGTGCCGCGGACCACGGTAACATGAGCCATTTTTCGCCCAGGACGAGTTTGAGTTTTTCCGTACCAGTGTAAAAAAATACCGGGCTCGGCTAAAACTTCATCCGTATTTGTTAGCTGTGGACTTCCGGTGTGTCCAGCCTCTCCGACTAAATTAATCATCACACTGGGGTGCGTCACAATGACTCGTGGCAATGGCAGTCCCATCACCGCTCGAACATGCATTTCAAACTGAGAAATTGAAGCCCCTTCAATCGTTAAATGCCCGGAATTATGCACTCGTGGTGCACACTCATTGACTAAAACCTCGCCGGTCTTTGTGACAAACAATTCCACCGCCATAATGCCAACAAGTTCAAACTTAGTGGCGACTTCTTTTGCCAACTGAATACATTTTTTACTCAATTTTTCGTCTATATTAGCAGGACTAACCACATATTTAACCAAATTAAGTTCCGGATCAAATTCCATCTCTACTGGGGGAAACACTTGAACCTCACCGTGAGTGTTCCGGCCCACCATCACTCCAATTTCTTTTTCTAAATCTACTAAATCTTCTAGCACAGAGGGCTGATCAAACGCCTTTGCTAGATCCGCTTCTGTTTTTAGAATTTGCACCCCTTGCCCGTCATAACCGCCAGTGCGCATTTTTTGTACTATTGGGAATTTTGTAATTTCACTCGTGCTTTCAATTAAGCTAAACGCAGGGCTTAAAATTGATTGATCGGCATAAAACTGTTTTTGCAAACCTTTGTCTTGAATCGTTCGCAGTAATGCACTGGAAGGATTTACCGCCTTCCCCTCTTTTTCTAACTGCGCTAAGGCGTCTACATTTACGTGTTCAATTTCTACTGTAATCACATCCACCGTACGCCCAAAGGCCAACACGGTTTCATAATCATTAAAATCCCCCACGGTTAAGTGGCTGGTAAAATCGGCCACACTGCATTTTGGATTTGGATCCAAAAAATGAACCCCAATCCCTAAATCAATACAAGGGGCAATCATCATGCGCCCCAGTTGTCCGCCGCCTAAAATACCGAGTTTTTTATACATTAAACTCATGCTAGTTAATTCTATTATTCACACAAATTTAGAGATTTTCCTCGCCCTAAAAACATTTATTTCTATAAAGTAAACAAACTAATGAAAAACTTAGCCTCTTTATCACCGAACGCCATAGCCCTTGTTAGCTTCGCGTTTGCCGCTCCTAGCGCGGCGCTTGAAGAGTCTGATTGGCAAAAACAATTAGAAACGTTGAAGGCCCAATTTCAGGCTGAATGCCAGTCACAACAAATATCTGGGGCGGTTAATTTTGATATAAACAGGACACTCTCCGCAATTAATGACCAAATTGAAGTTGTATTAAAAACCGCCGGCATTGACGTCATACGTATAAACAACGGACAAAGATTTTATGTTACCGATCAGGTTTATAAAACGGGTAAAGACGTAGATTTAGTTATTAATAATTTCGTAGCTCAGCGTTTTCCTAGTTGTTCAAAATCAAACAAACTTGTGTCGAATTAAATCAGAACTCGTCTCTTTAACTTTTTCTAACTCCAGATTTTTCACTAAAGCGTCAATCCCCTCATCTAATTCAATCGTCGGTTTAAATCCAAGCTCTTTTTGAATAAGCTCAATATCAGCGTATTGTCCGCGAACATAGCCTTCTTTTACTGGATTTGGAATATAAATCGGCGCTACCGATTTATTAAGAGCCGTGTTAATCGTGGCAAAAATATCATTAAACGAGGTACCGTCACCACGCCCAATATTATACACTTTATTGCCAAAACCTTCTGGCGTATTAATGGCTAAATTCATCGCCTGAACAATGTCTTTTACGTTGGTAAAATCGCGGAATTGTTCTCCGTCGCCATAAATAACCGGTGGTAAATCACGCGCAATGTCCCACAAAAATTGTGAAATCATATTAGCAAATTGGCCTTTTGCTTCTTCATTCGGTCCATAAATCGACATAAACCGAAACCCAAAAATATCCATCTCGGGGTACACCTTATTAAAACAAGCCGCACAGTGTTCATAACAAAATTTTGTAGCCGCATAATGATTTAACGGGGTTACGGTTTGCGTCTCTACCAACGGTAAGGGGTTGTTTCCGTATAAAGAAGATGTTGAAGCATAAATAAATTTCTTTACGCCTGTTTTACGAGCAAATTCGATGGTACGCACAAAACTGGCGACCGAATTAATATAACCGTCCGCCATACCGTCATCCATAAACATCGGCGCCGAACTTGTCCCCGCCAAGTGAATCACAACATCAAACTGATCTCCGCACTTTTCTAAGTCTTCATTTTTACAGGCATCACCTTCAATAAAAGTCGTACCATCCTGTAAATTTTCTGGAGTACCTAAAAACAAATTATCCAAAGCGACGATCTCATATTCTTCCTTATTCAGGTTACAAAAATTAGATCCAATAAAGCCTGCTCCGCCGGTAACTAAAACTCTTTTTTTCATTCAAAAAAATACTAATCAAAAAAACGCCGCTGTCATTTAATAAAATTTATAAAAAAAGACCAACAAGATTTTTCTCGTCGGTCTTTAACTTTTAAATAGCCATTAGACTTAGCTATTGGTTACTTTTTTAACGGTTTTGCTCGCTGTTTTACGAGCCTCATTTGCCTTTTTACTCACCGCTTTTTTAGCGGTTGCTACTTTTTTAGTCGCTGTTTTTTTAGCCACTTTTACTTTTTTATTCGCCGTTTTTTTAGCCGCTGTTACTTTTTTGTCGGCTGCTTTTTTTACGGTTCCAACTTTTTTAGTGGCGTTGGCTTTTAAATCATGTGCGGCTTTAGTCGCGTTGCTAGCGACTTCTTCAAGGGCTTTCTGTGCTTCTTTGCGCGCTTCTTCTGTCATTTCTTTTCCCGCTTCTACGACGGCGTTAAATTGTTCTTTTCCAGTCGCCATTACTTTTTGTAATTCTTCAGAATTTTTAGCCCATTCAACCAAAGTATCGCGCGCTTCTAAATCAACTTTTTTACCTTCATTTAAAAGGGTTTTTAAAGGGTTTTCTGATTTTGCTAGTTCCGCTCTTAATTTTTTACCGGGTTTTTGAGCAAAAAGCATGCCATAGACACCCCCTACTACAATCCCTGCTGCTACCTTTAAAATTCCACGCATATTAAATAAATTAAATTCACTTTTGTTTCTAGCATTCCCATTCACTTTTGCAAGTATTTCAGCTTGCTATTTAAGCGAAAAAAGCTACACATAATAGGTACGAGGAAACAAGTTCTTCTGGTTTCTTTTTTTCTTTATCAACATGGCTAAACATTTTAAAGCTCCAACCGGTACGGTAGATTTTTTACCCGATTACCATGATTACTTTACCTTTGTAAAAAAAGTAATTAGGCATCGTTTTCGTCAGTCTGGTTTTAGACGAACGTCGACCCCTATGTTTGAAGAAACCGAAGTTTTTTTGCGAGCCTTAGGCGAAACAAATGATATTACGGCTCGTGAACTTTATAGTTTCAAAGATCGTCAAGATCGCGAATACACGCTGCGCCCAGAAATTACGACGGGGATTGTGCGCTCTTTTATTGAACATGAAATGCAACTTGAAGCTTTACCTAAAGAGCTTTACTACATTGAACCATGTTTCCGTTTTGAACGGCCAAATTCAAGAACCAAACGTCAATTTTGGCAGTTTGGAGCTGAAGTTTTAGGTGAATCAGATCCGTCTATTGACGCGCAAATGATGTACCTTGGACACCGAATCTTAAAAGATTTAGGTTTAGACGATGTGTGTGAGTTAAAAATTAATACTATTGGGAGTCCCTCTGACCGAAAAGAATTTTTTGAGGCTTTAGCTAATTTTTATAGTGGTAAAGAAAGAACCTTGACCCCAGAGTCTCAAGAGAAACTAGCGCAAAAAAAATATCTGGAATTACTCGATCCGAAGAGCGAAGACGAAGAAATTTTGGTCCAAATGGCGCCCAAAATCACCGATTTTTTAAGCAAAGAATCTCGACAATTTTTTGAGGATGTACAAGAGTACATAATAGTTTTGGTATTAAGTACTCCATTGATTACAGCCTTACTC
>CAJQJI010000018.1 GCA_905478675.1 Candidatus Altimarinota bacterium | reverse complement strand
CCTCAAGGTCGCGGAGCTTGTCTAGCTTTTCAGTTAACCGATGAAGTCGATCTCGCATTGAATCTAGGCCAGCCATATCTCTATTGCGTGCGTTTGTTTGATCCGCAGGTGTTCCAGGAAGCGCGGTATAATCAATTCCGTCAATTCGCGCTTTTTCAACCGCAATAGATTTTGCGCCTGTACCCGCTAAAGCGGTAGCTTCGGCTTGTGCTTTTTTAGCTTCAGAACCATTTTTACTGGTATTAGTTTGGTTATTCCATTTTTCCCATTTTTCACGATCTTTAACCCAAACATTACTTTTTAATTTAAGGTTTCTAGCCGCGTCTCGAGCTTTTTGCCAAGCAGCCTTAATATGATCAAAGTCTGCCTGCGGAATTTCCCCTTCACACTTGTCAATAAATTCGTCACGGTAAGTATCTTCAACGGTATTAAATAAAGTTGAAATTTGGGTTTTAAGTGCATTCGCATCACCACTTTTAATATCAAAGCTATTAATATCATTAATTTGTTGGGCGATTTTACCTAAGACTGAGTCATCTCTATCAATACTTGAGGTTGAGCCGGCGACATTACCCTGTAAGTGATCCAGAGCGTTTAAGGCTTTTTCGCGATCGGCCGCGTTAAAGGTTTCAACGCTACCACCACGAGCTTCTTCCGCCTGTTCAAACCACTTTAAGTATTTTTGTTGGGTTTCAAGCGTTAACGATCCAAGTAATGATTGATCATCTTTAATAGCTTTTAAAAAGATAAATAACTTAGTGGCATCTGTTAAAAGATCGTATTTGTTGTCGCTTATTCCAAGCCAACTGTCTACTTGAGCCTTGGTGCTGTTGTTATTTCTAAAATCGGCTTCTAGCGCGTGCGCTAAATCATGACTAGAGACCGCTTCTTTGTGCGGCTCTTTGTCTTCTAGCTCTGGGTAGGCTTGTATAGTTTTATAATCATCAAGGGCTAGGTCACCGCTGACTAAAGCTTCCTGAGTACGAGCGGAATTAATTATTTCCGCTTGATTTTTAAACTTGCTATCAGAGTCTTCTTTAAGGGCGAGACGTTCTTTAACCCAGGGCAAATCACCGTTAATAAGTGACTCAACAAAGAGTAATTTTTCATCTTCATTCGCTAAATTGAATTCACTTAAATTTAAGCCTGTAATCGAGCCAGTGTATTTAAGTGCGTCTTGAATTTGTTCCCACAACCTTAGTTTTTTATCGGCACTCGCATGTTGAAACCGTCGGTCAATGTTGTCAGACATTCTTTTGACTCGGTCCGCTTGTGGCCCTTCTTTCATCGCGTCAATCCGTCCTTGTATTTCATCTAAACGCTTTTGCAAGGCCTCTTGCATAGGGGCTTGGAATTGTTCAAATCGGGCGGCTTGTCTTTTTTTAGCACTAAATTTTCGACCGAACCAACTACTTTCGCCATATTTTTCTTGAAAATCGTTAAAGCGTGTCATTTGATCCTCAAGCTCTTGTTCGACTCTGGCTCGGGCTTCGTTATAAAAAACATCATACCCTTCAGCTAATAGTACAGAGTCTTTGGCGGTACTACTAACAGCCGTAATTTTATTTTTAACTTGGTCGGCTCGGTTCGCCCACAGTATTCGTTCTAAATTGCCGGTTCCGGCGGTGGGCAAAGTGCCTGTGTAGCTATCGGCACTACGTTTTAAAACACGGTCAATTCGAGTGGTTGTGTCTTGTACTAAACGCTCGATTTGTTTCTCGCGCGCGCCTTCGCGGCCTTTTATTTTACTCGGATCAATCTCCGTGCCTCCACGAGCAAAAGCGCCCTCTAACCCACCAGCCACATTGCTTACATTGGTCGTAGCGAGTTTGTCTATTTCTTCCAAGGCAAGAGCGGTTTGTTGGTCTAAACGATCCTCCTCAGAGAGTTGAGAATCACCTGAATTTTCTAAAATAGGCTTCAAGGCTTCGGTATCTGTGCTAATTTGCACCATAATGTGACGTAATAAAATCCGAAAATTATAACACAAATCAGCCTTTTTTGCAAACACGGCAGAGGCCTGTAAATATATTTAGTAAAAAATCGACTTTTAACAGTTGACATTTACCCTCAATTCTCAAGAATCCGCCCGACATACTCTTAAGCTATTTATCCCACGTTTTAATGAGTTCAAAAGAAGCCGTAATCATCAAAGTATCAGGTCCGCTCGTTGTAGCAGACAATATGGAAAGCGCCAAAATGTACGAAGTCGTACGGGTTGGTAAAGAAAAATTAGTTGGAGAAGTAATCCGTTTAGTTGGAACTACTGCCTTCATTCAAGTGTATGAAGAAACCGCAGGAGTTGGACCCGGAGAACCAGTAGAACTAACCGGTAAAACCCTTTCAGTAGAACTTGGTCCTGGGTTACTAGAATCAATTTATGATGGAGTACAACGCCCATTAGCTGTTTTAGAAGAAAAATCAGGTCACTTTCTAGCGCGTGGGATTGACGCAGAAGGTTTAGATCAAACGAAAAAATGGGAATTTGTTCCAACTCAGTCTGTAAAAGACAGCGTTAAAGCCGGTGATACTTTAGGAACCGTGCAAGAAACAACCTTGATTCAACACCGAATTATGGTTCCAGCCGACGTGGTAGGGACGGCTAAAGTTAAATCAATCGAATCTGGACACTTTAAAGTTTCAGACACCGTAGCCGTATTAGAAGATGAAAACGGTAAAACACACGAAGTAGCCATGCGTCATTACTGGCCAATTCGAGTGTCTCGTAAAATGAATAACAAACTCATTCCAAACGAACCACTGCGAACAGGATGTCGTTCTACCGACATGTTCTTCCCACTGGTTAAAGGTGGAGCGGCTTGTATTCCTGGACCGTTCGGTTCTGGAAAAACCGTAACACAACAAACGGTGGCTAAATACTGTGATGCACAAGTAATTATCTATATCGGTTGTGGGGAACGAGGGAATGAGATGACAGAAGTACTAAATGAATTTCCACATCTTACCGATCCAAATAGTGGAGAACCGTTGATGAAACGAACGGTAATGATTGCCAATACTTCAAACATGCCGGTAGCGGCACGTGAAGCTTCGGTTTACACTGGGATTACTATCGCTGAGTACTATCGAGATATGGGCTACCACGTAGCGCTTATGGCTGATTCTACTTCTCGTTGGGCCGAAGCCATGCGGGAAATGAGTGGTCGTTTAGAAGAGATGCCAGGGGAAGAAGGATACCCAGCCTACCTTGGTTCTCGAACCGCTGAATTCTACGAACGAGCGGGAATGGTTGACTGTTTAGGCAGCGAAGGCCGACAAGGATCACTAACGGTTATTGGAGCGGTATCGCCTCCAGGTGGAGACCTTTCTGAACCGGTGAGTCAAAATACGCTTCGAGTAACTAAAACTTACTGGGGGCTCGATTCAGCGCTTTCTTACCAACGTCACTTCCCAGCGATCAACTGGTTGAAATCGTACTCTTTGTACGTACCAAATATTGATAAATTCATGAAAGATAACGTTTCAGAAGATTACTGGAACATTCGTGAACAAGCGATGGGGCTCTTGCAAGAAGAATCAAAACTACAAGAAATTGTACGATTGGTTGGACCGGATGCACTTTCAATTCGTGAAAAACTAGTATTATTAACGTCTAAAGCGATTCGTGAAGATTACTTGTACCAAGATTCATTTGATCCTGAAGATGCGTACACCGTACCAATGAAACAGTTTGAGATGCTAAAAACCATTGTTACTTTATACACAGAAGGGATGAAATTAGTAGATCGTGAAGAATTTGATTTCTCTAAAGTAGAAACTTTACCAGTGATTCAAAAAATCGCGCGAATTAAAGAACTTAAAGCGGATGATCAAGACGGATTTGAAGCGGTTCGACGAGATATTACCAAAGAAATTGCGGCTCTTTAATCGGTTTATAAAGACGAAATCTAAAAGCCCCGCTTTGCGGGGCTTTTTTTATTGGTGGGTGTTTGTAGAGAAGACGATTTGCTATATAGACTAAAAGAATAAATTATGTTAAAATGTTATTGCTCTTTAAAATTTTTTAAAGTAGCAACCAACCAGGTTGCTGCCCGCCTGACAATCTTGTTAGCGCGTTCAGCACAATAAAAATGGAGAGACTAAATGAGGCTTATCGTAGCAATTATTCTTTTGGCCAGCTTGACAGCTTGCGGGCAAGCTCGCTTGCCCCACCTGGACGCCTCGCGTCCAATTGCCCCGACCTACGTGGTCGCGGTCGAAGCCGCCGCCGCTGAATGCGGCCTGGCTGACGTGATTTACGTCAACGCCCAAGGCTTCCGTGAGTTTGCGGAAGATTTTGTCGAAGAATCCTCGGACGAGGAACTCGTACAGGCAGATCGCTGCCTGCATGAACAGCTCCTCGACTGGGAGCAATAATAACACTCTCGATAAGAGGGCGGCCAAAATTCGGCCGCCCTCTCACATCTCAAAAGTCTCTCCAAATTCCTTTAAAATTCACTGACAGGACCATTCAGAAAA
>CAJQJI010000017.1 GCA_905478675.1 Candidatus Altimarinota bacterium | reverse complement strand
ATCCAATTTTTACGATTGGGACGAGTTACAATCCAAGTGATACCGCTTTAAATAATATGTACGGTATTGGTTATACCAGTGCTAGTTCTTCATCCTCTATTGTAACGGGTACCGCTGGTGGGTGGGGGCTATATGTCGCCTCAGATGGAAACGCACGCACGTTTTTAAGTGGCGGCGCTTCAAATTCATACATCAATAGAGATGGGGGGAATGTAGGAATTAATACCGCATCACCGACCCATCGTTTGCACGTTAATGGTCAGGCTCGAATTCCAGAAGTAGTATTTTCGCCGAATAATAATGGATCAACAGATAAATCTTCTATTTTGGGGGGAAGTGGTGCCGTACAAGTATTTGCCGATACGGTGGTTGATTTTTATGAATCGGATAATAATACCCGTGAATTTAGAATGAATCTAGGAAATGGTAATTTTGAATTTAGTGGAAATCTAAGACGAACGGCTGGAAGTGGAAACTTAAAATGTCCAACGGGAGAAGTGATGATGGGCTTTTCAGAATCTGGAATTATTTGTGAAGAACCAACCATCGTTTACAACTAGGAGCAAAGTATAAAATGGCCTAAGTCAAGGACGAGTCTATTACAGACTCGTCCTTTTTATATTTATGTACCTTCTTCTCCTAGATTCGTTTTTACCAACGTTAAGCCTACAGCTTAATGTTAAGTTTAAGGAGGGGGCGTCTCTATCTTAGAAACTATAAGCCTCTAGCTAGCATTTTCGCCTTTAACAACCACGATCATAGTTTTAAGCACAATCACGCCGTCTAGCCACAAAGACCAGTTTTTAAGATAAAACATTTCATGTTTCATTTCGTCTTCAAAGCTTAAGCTCGAACGACCATTTATTTGCGCCATGCCGGTTAAGCCTGGGCGTAGCAGCAATAGCTGTCGGTTGTGATCTGGATATTTATTTACTTCTTCAACTAAGTGGGGACGAGGACCGACAAAGCTCATATCCCCTTTAACAATGTTCAAGAGTTGTGGGAGCTCATCAATAGAATATTTGCGTAATGTATGGCCTAACTTTGTAATACGAGGATCTTCACTCAGTTTAAATAACACGCCCCCTTGGCGTTCATTTTTTTGTAATAATTTTTCTTTTTTGGCTTCGGCATCGGCTACCATGGTTCTAAATTTGTAGCATTTAAAGGTTTTGCCATCAGCCCCTACTCGCTCAGATCGGTAAAAAATAGGCGCTTTAATGTCGGTACACCAAATAGCTAAACCAATAATAAAAATAAGAGGACTTAGAATGATTAAAAAAATGCAGCTAAATCCGAAGTCTAGGGCGTGTTTTACCATGGCCCACCAGCCATATAGAGGCGAATTTAGGAGTGTAATAATAGGAAACTTATCAAAGGTTGAAACCTTAAGGGCCGCTAAATCGAGCCCGAGCTCATCGGGGAAAAATTTAAATTTTTTATGATTAATATGCGCTTGCGCCACTAAATCGGCCGTAATAGCACTGGTCGTATTTTCGGTAGCGAGCCAGACTTCATCTACCGATTTACGTTTTAAAACCGTCGCTATATTTTTAAAATTTCCCCAAATAGGCAACGTTTTCCAAGTTTTAGCCGTGTTTTTTTTCTCGGTTAAAATACCAACCGCTTGATAATGTGGGTGTTTATTGACGCCTTTCAAAACTTGCGAGGCCAAGTCACCACTGCCCAGAATCAAAACCGATTGAACGCCCCATCCCAAACGGAAAAACTGGTGAACGAGTAATCGAATAAAACCTCGCCCGCTCCAAATAAAAATAATGGTAAGCGCCCAAGCGAGACCAAAAATAAGTCGTGAGAAAAAGTAGTCTTTTGTAAAGAAGAAATATCCAAGTAAGAGCGTCATACTGGCCGATACGCCCCAAAAGGTATGATTAAACTCATCGAGTAATTTTTCGTCGGCGCCTAAGCGGTAACGTCCCTGAATGGCCATAACTAAAAGAAGCGTTACGGTAAACAAGACGACAAATTCCCAGTACATATCAAAGGGGAAGAGGGTATTAGGGGCAGGAAACAAACTGTAGCGAGCTAGACCATTAAATAAGCTAATTTCATACCATTCCATACGCAAAAAATAAGCCAACGTAAAAGCCGTAAGACTCATACCTCCATCAACTATAATTTTGGCTAAAGCCACAAGCGCATCACTTTTTTTCATACTGGAATATTGTAGAGTTTTTTCTGAAATTATTAAATAAAACGTTTAGCCTTAAATTTAAAAAAGACCGGTCTCTAACCTTTAATATTTGCTAGAGATCGATCTTTAACGCACAAAAATAAAAAGCTAGTTCTTCTTCACAAATAATTCGAGTCGGTCACCTTCTTCAAAAATTTGATCTTTGTGTTCAATTTTCATTCCACATTCTAAACCAACTTCTGTTAGTTCATTAACAGCTTCAGAGCCTCGCTGTACAGTTTCAATTTTAGCATAACCAATAAGCTCTTCACCGGCTTCTGTACGCTCAATATCTTCGCCCTCAACAATCGGGGTTTTTCTGAAAATTCGAACTTGGCTCAATTTTCGTACTTTACCAGCTAAGATAGCCCCTCCTAGGACCGCCATTTTTTTGTTCGCCGCGAACACTTTTTTAACATCAAATTCTCCAACAATCGTTTCGGTGTCAGAATCAGAAACTCGACCTTCTAGAATTTCTTGTAGTTTTTCACTTAAATGATAAATCACATCGTAAGTAAGGACTTCAACTCCTTCTCGTTCGGCTAGTTTCTCAACACGGCCTGGGGCTTTAACGTTAAACCCAACCAGTACGGTTTCGCCGGCCGCGGCGAGCATTACATCTGACTCGGTAATTTCACCCACCCCAGAATGAACCACTTTGGCCATACTGCCTTCAGTTTTGGCTTTTTCACATTCGGCCACAACGGCTTCTAAACTTCCTTTTGAATCAGCTTTCACAATAACTTTAAGTTGATCTAGTTTCCCTTCGGCAATTCTTGATTTTAACGTTGCCAGTGAGAACTTTTGACGATTCTTAACATCGTCTTCGTGTTTAATCGAAGCCACTTCTTCAGCTTTTTTTCGAGCCACTTTATCACTTTCCATAACCTGTAATAAATCACCGGCCCGAGGTAAATCATTAAATCCAGAAATAAGGACTGGAGTAGAAGGCGGTGCTTGTTTAATCGTTTCGCCTTTATGATTTTTCATCGCCCGAATTTTTCCGTTTTGATCATAAATAACAAAGGCGTCACCTTGTTTAAGGGTCCCCGTGTTTACTAAAATTGTGGCAGAAATACCAGATCTTTTATCCATGGTGGACTCAATAATCGTGCCAATAGCATTTCGGTTTGGGTTCGCTTTAAGTGCTTTTAATTCTGCTAAGACTTGAATCGTTTCAATGAGCTTATCAATTCCCAGTCCGGTTTTAGCTGAAACCGGAATACACGGCGTCTCACCACCCCAATCATCCGGGTTTAAACCGTGTTCTGCGAGTTGGCCTTTTACTAAATCGGGGTTCGCCCCGTCTAAATCCATTTTGTTAATGGCGACAATCACCGGAATTTCAGCGGCTTTAGCATGATTAATAGCTTCAATAGATTGTGGTTTTAAGCCTTCGGTGGCGGCTACAACGAGAATCGCGATATCAGTCGCACGGGCCCCACGCGCTCGCATAGTGGTAAAGGCTTCATGTCCTGGCGTATCTAAAAAAGTGATTTTTTTACCATTCTCTTCTACTTGGTATGCCCCGATACTTTGGGTGATACCGCCCGCTTCACCGTCTACCACTTTCGTTTTTCGAATGTAATCTAAGATTGACGTTTTACCATGATCAACATGCCCCATAATAGAAACAACGGGCGGCCGTTCTACTAAATATTCTACTTCTTCATCCGCCAAGATTTCGGTTAAATTCCCTCTAAATAAATCTTCTCCGGTTAATTCGGCCGCTTCTTTTTTTACTTTAACGCCCATTTCCTCCGCAATAATAGCGGCGGTTTCGTAATCAACGGTTTGGGCTAAATTAGCCACAATCCCGTTTTGCTTTAGTTTTACGAGCACTAAAGGAATCGGCTTACTAATTTTAATAGCCAATTGTCGTACCGTCATTTCTTCTGGTAGAATCAACGTCCCATCTTCCGCCGTTACAATTTCAATAACTTCCTCTTTTTCTTCTTCATCTTCTTTCTTTTTTTTATGGGGAACTTTTTTTTGCCCGGCCGTTTTAGCGGCTTGTTTTTCTACGATTTCTCGGTCCATCTGTTCTTCTAATTCATGGTCGAGTTGGGCAATATCATCTCCAATTTCGGCCTTCTCGATACTGGCGGCAACCTCATCAGGAATCAGTTCATCATCAGGAATATCGAAGTCTAAGTCCATCGCATGAAGGGCGACAGCTTCTGGAGCAATAGCTAGTTTTTTGGCGAGATCGGAAATACTAATAGGCATAGGTGCCACGAGGCTACTAAAAAAGCCCTATTTGTCTAGTATAACTCGAGAGGAGAAAGTGAATCTATAAACCGAGGCGTTAGCGTGATCTATTGTGGAGCAGTCCCTTGATTCTTAATAGCCGCGCTTCTTATTGCGTCGAGTCTCAATGATTCGGTTTAATTTCGCCTTCCAGGTGATTTCGTAGTCGTGTACGTGGTGGTAATTTTTTTCTTCGCCTCCGAAGCCCCGCTTGAATTTAGAAAGGCCAAACCACGGATGATCTTTTTCGTTTTCGGCGCAAACACCCCAAAAATTAAACTCGGTGCAACCGCGCTTTTTAGCTTCGCAAATGGCGGCCCAAAGGTACGCGTGTGCGGCTGGAAGTTTTGAAGGAATAGAGGCTCCTTGGTGGTAATAGCCAGCTTTGTCATCAAATAAAAATACGCCACTGGCTAAAGCTTTGTCTTCATGCCACACGGTAATAATTTGGCAGTTAGTTCCAAAAGCTTTTAATTCGGCTTCGGTTGATTTTCGGGTGAAGGGCACAAACCCTTGCCGGGCCACGGTGGCTTCATGCAGTTTCCAAAAAGCGTCTAAGTTATGGTCCACGGTAATTGTAAAACCCGTTTCAGGCTTAAGGCCTTTACGGACCTCATAGCGAGTAGATTTTTTCATTTCTGCGAGGAGTTCGTCTTCTGTTTTAGTAATGTCTAATACCCAAGTTTTTTCTGGGTTTACTAAATGAATGGCCGCCATTTTATAATGAGATTTTTCAAAGTTTATGGCTTCGGTTGTGGGGGCTAGCGGCGAGACTCGAACTAAGTCAAGCTTATGGGCTTCGCCCAGTAAGTGATAATGACGCAGCCACCACGGCCAAAACTGGCTTTTGTGGGTTTCTAAAACCAAGGGGCCGTGTGGGACATGCAGCCACTTTTTCAGTCGAGTGCTTAAGTGTTGTATTAACGCGACAGCGACGAGTTTGTCATTTTTATAGTAGCCTTCAATCGTTATGGTCTCACCACAGGCCTTTCGGTAGTGAGCAAATGCAGCTGATTGCAAAAATGTTTTTTCACCGGTAAAAGTGTCATAAAAAGCATTGAGAGTCTTGAAGTCAATGGGGTGGGGTGTATACATAAAAATTCTAGTCAAAAACGTTTGCTTGTTGTTTTAAAAGGTGGAAATAGAGTTTTCGCCGACGAGGTTCGGCACTATCCCACTCTGATTTTGCGCCTGGCGGCATCGCTTCGGTATCCGCAAAAAATTCGGCTTGCTGTTGAGGACTTAAGTAACAGAGTTCCCATTCTTTAGAGCTGAAAAATTGAGCGGCGGTTAGATTACTCACATTTTGTAAATTGGTTCTTAGTTTAGAGAACTGCAGGTTCGCGTCTTTAAAGTTAATATTATCTAATTGAGCGCGCCAAAAGCTAGCCGCTTGTAAATCACTTCCCTCAAAGGATAAACTATCAATTTGTGTTTCAGCCAGACTTGCTTGCCATAAAAGAGAGTGATCTAATTTCAAGCTGCCGGCTGGAATATTTTGAGCGGTTAAGGTAAGTGTCGGGATTGTTTTGTGGCTTAAATCAAGTTCAACTTTAGTACGCCCACTACTAAAATCCGATAAATGTTTTTTAACAATGGCTTCAATAATATTCACAGATTTGATACTTAAATCTTGGGTCGCGCCATCAACTTGAAATCTTTCAGATTGTTCAAATAAAGAGCTTTTAAGCCGCCATACAATCAGGTTCTGTGCGCTAAGAAACGTTTTATGATCCGCCATCCAATCATTAAGTTCACATAACAAATTAATGGCTTCTTGCCGTAGGAGATTGGATTCGATTCCCACGGTTAAAAGTTTAGACATACTCACACTTTTTTGTTCGTACGAGTTAGCTGACTGAAAATCCTTGATAAGCCCCATAAAAGCTTGCCTTTTTTGTTCTTCTTCTAGTTTTAATCGAGCCTCTTTAGCGGCTTTTTCAGCCGCTTCACGTTTAGCTAGTGCTTTTTGAAAGACTTCTGATTTTCGATAAAGGCGATAATAAAATACGACTAAAGCCAAAATCATGAGCCCTAGAAATAGGCCTTCATGAAACCAATTTTCGTTTTCACCTGCTTTTTCTTGTTGCCAAGATCGGGCAAACATCCAAATATTAGTGTAGAGGAACAAGGCGCAGAGAGTAAAAAAAGCGACATGCCGTCTAAATCTGCCAAAAATTCGATTAATTCGTGCTTTTAGATACGCCGATTTAGCTTTTTTTAGTTCGGCTTTTTGAGCTATTTGATCCGGGGGGAGCGCGTTTTTTTTCGGCTGCGTTTGGGGGGCTGGCGCCGCAACGGCCGGAGTCGCTGGAGCGGTAGTGGGTGGGGTG
The DNA here is from genome assembly GCA_905478675.1 of Candidatus Altimarinota bacterium. Lineage (GTDB taxonomy): Bacteria > Patescibacteriota > Gracilibacteria > UBA4473 > UBA4473 > JAACPJ01. The sequence continues at coordinate 6,737 of CAJQJI010000017.1, read as the reverse complement.
ACTGGCGCGGCCGCTGGCGCAGGAGTTAAAACTGGAACTGGTGCCGGTGTTGGGACGGGAACCGCTGGCGCTAACGGTGGTGCGGTGGCAGGGGTTGGTGGAACCGCCGTTTGTTGGGCTGCGGTTTGAGGGGGCATCACAACGGGAGCCGCCGCCGGCACTGGTTGTATTGGAGGTACATTTTGGGGCGGTGTTGGAGTCGGGCTTGGAGGTTGTGGTGCAGACATTCAAGGCTTATTTTAAGCGGGCTTTAGGTATTTAGCAAAAGCTTTTACGTCTGCTTTTAAGGTACGAGTGTTTGTCGGGAAGGTCAGGTAGGTTCGAGCAAAATATTCTGCTTTTGGGCACTGTCCAGGGCGGTAGTTAAAAGTTTTATAGTGAACACCACTTGGACTAATAGGTACCCCATCCCAATCATTTAGATGATAAGGCGCCTGCATTTTTTTTAAGGTATACAATAGGTCTTCTTTCTGCGAGGGCGTTTTCATTTTAAGAAGGACCCTAAAAGCAAGAGGCGGAATCGTAATGGCTTGATCTTTAAAAAAAGCAGATAAAACCTCTTCCCAGGCGAGCGCCATGGCTTGCGCATGAATGGTGCGACGGTCCCATAAGTTTAATTGTCGGGCGAGTATCCTTTTTTGTGGGAGTCCTAATTGTCTAATTTTAATATCTTCTCGGCCGAGTCTTTCGGTTGGAGTAACCGCCAAAGGGAGTATTTTAAGTTTTCGAGCGAGCCACGGAATAATTTTTCCGCCCTGTTGCCACCATGGCAAACTAAGGCTGAAAATAAGCGGCTGTACGGCATGACGAAAAATCCAAGCAGGGTTTGGTTTTTTGAGCGAAGACCGCAGCGCTGAAAATTTTTCTTTAAAAGGTGAATTATCGGGCCAAAGAAGCGCGCCGCCACTAACACAACTGACGACCTTTTCTCGGCCAAAACTTAGTATCTGGGCATCTGCCATCATTTTAAAGTTGGGGAGAAATTGGCGAATTAAATGGGCCCCGTCTTCGACGACAAAAATATCGTGTCGTTGAGCAATCTCGCTAATTTCTGCCAGGGGAGCCGCTTGTCCAAAAACATGAGGCACAACAACGAGTGAAACGTGGGCGGCTTTGCGCTCAAAATCTTCGGGATCTATTAATCCATTTTCATCGGTTTCAATCCATTCAATTTCATAGCCACGTTGTAAAAAGGGGGTCGCAACAACGGCGCAAACAAAGGCCGGGATCGCAATTTTTTTGTCTGGATCAGGACGAACGGTATCGCAAATTAACCCTAAAGCCGAACGAGCGGTATTAGTGAATACAATATTTTTCGTACAAAAATATTGTTCAAAAATAAAATCAAGACGTTGGTTTGATTTTCCAATCAACAACGAACCCAATGCGTGCAAACTATCAACAAAGGTGAAGTGCGGATTAATTTGGTTTGAGACAAGTTTCATAGAGGCCTGTTTACTTAAATAAGTTAGTTATTTTTTTTGATAGCTTCGATTCCAAAAGAACGACGTCTTCTTTTTTTAAAGTCTTGATTCGCATTTTAAACGTATTTATATCGCCCTCAAGGAGGTGAAAGTTTTTTCCGAGAACCTTTTTTCCTAGTTCAGCGAAATCTGTTTTTTCCCAGTACACTTCGGCCTTAATTGCGTGAAGGGCTTCGAAGATTTGTTGGTGCACGCTTTCGGCATGGCCGCCAAGTTCTCGTAACGGAATAGAAACAAAAATGCGTTTTCCAGGGAAGTTTTTTAAATGCTCAATTGCGCTTAAGACCCCATCAGGGTTTGCTGAATAGGTGTCTCGCAGAAGCGTGAATCCTTGCGGGTGTGTAGTTAAACTAAGGGCTCTTTTAAGCGGTGGAAGCGTGTTTAAATGCTTGGCAAGGGTGCTTGGAGAAAGTCCGAGTTCCCGGCACAGTTCTAAAGCTAATAAGGCATTATGAACAAAGAACTCACCGGGCCAGGGCAAGGTGAATTTTTCACCATAAATTTCAAACTGAGTTTTGTGTGTCGAAGATTTTAAGTTCTGAGCCGCTTGAAAACTAATCGGTACATGGTTGGCCGTGATTTTACGATCTTTAAAGATCGCCTTTAAATAAGCGTTATCTCCATTAAAGAAAACGGTTTTACTCGTGCCTTCAGCTAGTTCAAATTTAGCGTCCCGCGTACGTTCAATCGAACCAAATAATTCAACGTGTTGCTGATTTAATCCGGTTAAAATAGCGTACTGCGGTTGAATCATTTTGGTGACTGTGGCAATTTCGCCTTTGCGGTAAGCGCCGGTTTCAATCACTAAAAATTGAGGCTTTTCTGTTTTTTTAAAGAACTTTTGATGGGCCAGAATTAAGCGAGCAATCGCCACTTCGGTGTTTTCGTTGGCAGGATTATACAGCACGGCGTCTTTGCCAAATTCAGATTGTAGTAGGTGTACGAGTAATTCTTTGGTTGAAGATTTACCGTAACTTCCGGTAATCCCAATCCGCGTAATATTGGGGTTGCCTTGGCGTACAATTTTTCCGGCTTGGTGAAACAAGTGTTGCTTTTTTAGTTTTACCGGAATGTCTGATACTAATACCGCTAGGGCAGTACAAAACCACAGTGTTCTTTCTCCGAGGAAGAGTGAAAGCAAGACACCCCATTGAGCGATAAAACCGTATTGGGGGCAGGCACTTAAGTCTGCATGACACCAATCTGGAATAACAGCTTCAATTAAAACGAGTGAAAGAAAAAAGACTGAAATAGATGAAATTAAGGTCAGAAGGGTAATTAAAATAACTCTTCCACTTAATTTTGGGCGTGGTAATAAGCCTTTGAAAAACCAAGGCATGAAATACTGCGCTCCGTCTTTAGTGTGCAACCAAGCGCGCATTCGGTCTAAGCGATACTCGCGTAGCTGCCAGCACTGTAAATGCCAACTAAGGGTGCGAATTCCAAGTGTGAGGAGCACGAGAGCCAAAACAGTTTCAAAATAGGGCATCAGCCCTAGTCTATCTCTAAATAAGCGGCTGTCATCTCAGACTTAGTCCTTGATCCCCAAAATAGCAAAGAGGCGCGTTACAAAAACTTTGCTAGTTCCGTCACTATCTCATCACGGTGGGTATGGTGAATACCGTGTCTGCCCGTTTTAAAGGTTTTAAAGTGATTATTCGGGATTTTCTGCGCGTAAATTTCACCAGATTTAAGTGGCGTAATGGTGTCTTTTTCTCCCCACAAAATTAGGCTTTCTTGTTTAATATTTTTTAAATCATCTCGAAAGTCTGCTTCGGCTAAAACCTTGGTAAGCGTTGTTTTTAAAGCAGGGTCAACGTTACCCCAGTCGCGTGCGCCAAAGACTTTTGTTACAATAAGATTTTGGAGTCTTTGTGTTTTTGAGTGTTTGGCTTTTGGAATGATTTTACTGAGTTTGACCGAAATTTTTTGGCGCATTGAAAGGGGCCATTTAATGCCGGCAGCGCCTGTAAAAACCAGTTTTTTCCCGAGTTCTGGGTGTTTATTTATCAGGCGCGTTAAAATACGTCCGCCAAATGAGTGCACGTAAAAATTGGCTTCTTTAATATTGAGTTCATCACAAAAAGCTTTAACCCAATCAGCGTAATGATGCGTGTCCCAACCGGACGGGGCAGGCGCGTCGGTTAAACCAAATCCAGGATAATCGAGTACGATTAGTTCTAGGTCTGGGCGTTTTTCACTGAGCTCTAGGGCCAGTTTAAAAAAACTATCGGTATTCCCGCCCCAGCCATGTAAAAAAATAACTTTGTTCTGGCTGTCGCCAAAACGCATAAAATGTGTTTTAAGGTTTTGGACGGTAATGAAGTGATGTTGGGCAAATGGTTTCATACTTCATAAAGGCTAAATCACCATTGAAGAATGTCAAAATACTTTTCTTAAGCAGGCGGTAATGTATTTGTGGCTTTTGCAAAACTAAGCCGCGCTTTAAAGTCCTGAGTAATAGGGGCAGCAGCTCTTTCGAGTATAAATAATTCAGTGGTTGCCCGAGTGTGTTCACTCTCAGGACTCATTCTCATAAGATTATTGTAGTGTTCGTCTCCCAAATTTTTCAGGGCCTCTAGGCCGCCTTCGTTGTAGGCAGTACTAATAACTTGTAATTGTCGAACATACGCTACGTTATCAGACGTCAAAATATTATCAGCAGCAACCAAACTATCCCATTGTGTTTGTAGGGCCTCGCGAACGTCTGCGGGTAATGAATCGGGGATGATGGGAGCAATTTGGTTTAACTGTCTGTGAAACTCTGGCATTCTCGCTTCAAAGATAGCGGCTCTTTGGGTTACAAGTTCGCTTACACGTGTTTCGTTAACTTCAGCAGGTGCTGGCCCTTCAACGGGCGATTCAAGGTTCGTTTTCCACTCATTAAAACGAGTTAAGCGTTCGGCCGGAGTCGCCAGTTCTTGGAGTTCTGCGATTTGAAGACCTTGGTTCGGGTGTCCTGACATGACATACGCTTCTAGGCCACGGAAGCGTCCCATTTCAACACCATGGCTAGTTAGTACTCGATTATTGAAGGCTTCAAGCTGTGTGCGAGCGTCAGCCGTATCGGCTTCCCCATTAGGGCCGTAAACGTTTGTTCCGGCTTCGGTTTCGCCGAGTAGGTGAACGAACTGACCGTCAACGTACTCTATGCCTTTAATGTCGTCTGCCAGGCTTTCCCCGAAAGCTTCAATCCGAGGGTCCTTTGGGGTGACATCTACTCCTGGAGCTGGACCATCAACCGGAGCAGGGGCTACTACAGGGCCCTCAGCGGGCGTCACATCCGCAACCGCTTTCACGGCTTCAGCCGCTTCTTCTGTTTTAACTGCACCACGAAGGGCCGCTAAAGTTCTTTTTCCAAATTTTCCGTCTTGGTTTGAATTCCCATTTTCCATCGTAGCGGGCAATAGCCCCGCTTTGATGAGAGCCTCTTGTATTTTTCCAACGGCTTCAGTGGTTAGGGCACCGTATTTGCCATCAACACCGTCTTCATTGTCACCTCCATCACCAATGTCGATTTCAAGTTGTCGTGCAATTTTTTGTACTATTTGAGTCGCCTCAGGGCTACTTAAAATGGACGAATAAGAGTCGACACTAAGTTCCCCAAGGGCATCAAGGGAGTTATCAATATCTTCGCCATAAATCCACATGCGAATAAGCGTCGGCGTAACTCCTTCGGCTTCATGGGCTACGGCGGTTTCTTCAATCGCAGTTTTAAGTGCGGCTTGTTCAGCGGCGTGTTCGGCTTCGTCTTCGCCCTCTTCGCGAGTTAGAATGCTTTTTAAGACTTGGATGTTGCCTTCCGCTAAAGCGACATCTTTTAGCTCTTCAGCGTTTTTAAGTGCTTCTTGGTTTTCTATTTTTTTTGCAAGAGTCGTTTGTACGTCAGTTTGGTTGATGTTTTCAGGCATTTTTTTATAGGTCTTTTAAGTCTTTTTCTAGCTCGTTTTCAGCGACCTGAATATCTTTGCCTTGCATAGACGTATGAAAGTTATCAGTCGTTTTTCGTCTAACTTCTGATAAAATTTCGGCTTTCCGCTTTATAGTTATTTTAGGCATTAGGTTATTATAACATATTTCACCTACTGAGTAAATTGTATTTAAGCGGCTCTCGCTTGGTCTGATACCGCATTGTATTTAGGATAAAGTTCTATTAGCTCTAACTTTATATGAAAAAATCATTCTCGCTTTTATTTGTCCTTATGCTGGTGTTGGCTGGGTGTGGTAAAAAAGATCCAGTGGTGATAGAAATTCCTGAACCGGTTGTGCCTGTAGAAAATGAAGTGGAACGGCCAACTTTTAATACGAGTATTGATGATGAGGATGCTTTTGATAAAGCGTTAGGAGCCCTTCCAGCGGATGGGACGCCGCAGTTTGTAGAGGTCATAGATAATCTAGATGCCGATAGTGTTCAAGCGGCAGAAGAAGGCGAAAAATTAGCGGTCGCTATGGCGATGGAAGCCTCGGAAGTAGCCGAGTCTGAAGCCCGAGGCATAGCCCGGGCACAAAATGCAGCGAGTACGAATAAAACAGGTTTAGAATTTAGAACTTATTCTGAAGATTTATACACTCAAACCAAAGGCGTTAAGCCAGCGATTATCTACTTTACGTCTGAGTCTTGTGAGGAATGTGCCACGTGGGAAGCCGGGTTAAGAGCTGATGCCATGGTGTTTGCTGAAAAAAATGCGTTGATTTTAATGGCGGATTTTGACGAAAATAAAGCGTTAGTAGAAGAAATGAAAATTCCAGAGGCGGGCTGGGCTATGATGCTCACTGGGGTTGGGGAACTTATGGGGCCACGGCCAAGTGAGCGCCTTACGAAAGAAGATTTACTTTTCATTTTTCAGTAGCCTAGATTACGGTCATTAGTAGTGCTAGCGGTGCTCGACCTTTAAGGTGAGCGTGTTTTATTTTTTAGTAATCTTAGATGGAATATGTTTTACTCTCGTTGCTAGGGGGCGTGCTAACTATTTTAGCCCCGTGTGTGTTGCCGTTGTTACCGGTTATTATTGGGGGAAGCTTAGCCGATAAAAACCCTTTAAGACCGTATGTGATAACCACGTCTTTAGCCTTATCGGTGGTGTTGTTTTCTTTAATATTAAAGGCGAGTACGGCTTTAATTAATGTGCCGCCAAGTGTGTGGAAATGGTTGTCTGGCGGTATTGTGCTCTTTTTTGGTCTAACGTTGCTTTTTCCTCATGCCTGGGAACGGATAGCTTCTCAATTTAAATTTGGAAATAAGTCACAGCAGGC
>CAJQJI010000016.1 GCA_905478675.1 Candidatus Altimarinota bacterium | reverse complement strand
AGGAAGTAAATCAGGCTTACCGGATAACGAGGAGGTAAAACTACGATTACAAACTTTCGATTTAGGCACGGAAATAGAACATGCCATTGGCGGCCGTGATTACCAATCTCGAACTTTTGACGTAACCATTCCAGCCGGAGCAAAATCTTACACGGTCCCCGTGGAAGAAGGTATTCAAACCACCGTGGATGATGAAGTAGAAGAAGATGAAAATTTTGGAGTAAAAATTATTAGTGTCCAGAAAGGTAAAATTGGAACTTATACAGATGTTGCTAATGTCACGATTCAAGATAAGACGACTACTCCAAAACCAAGTATTCAAAGCATTAGCACCGAATATGGAGTAGAAAAAACACCAAACGACACGATTGAATTTGATGTCATCCTTGATTATCCAAATGAAACGGGTGGTGATATCACCATTACACTCGAAACGGAAGACCTAACCGCCACTGGCGGTGCCGATTATACAAAAAGTGATTTAACCGTGACCATTCCGCATGGGGAAAGTTCTGGTAAATCAACCCCAGTAACCATAAAGAATGATGACCTTGTTGAGAACCAAGAAAAATTCAAAGTAAAATTCAAAAAAGTAGTCCCAAACAATGCCCTTATAAATACTGCCATTGAAGGAGAAGGGCGTATTATGGATAATGATCAAACGCTACCAAGTATTTTTATTGATGATGCCGTGGCCTGTGAAAGTGCTGGCTGTAATAATACCAGCGACGGAAGCATCTCTTTTCAGGTAAGTCTTGATAGACCTCACTTTGATGTCGACAATAAACCATTAATTGTGGCGTATAAACCGACTCCGTTAACCGCGGCACCAAATACAGATTACACTCCAGGGGAGTATCTAGCTTATTTTAATGTTGGAGATCAAATCAGTACTTTGGAACCAATTAAACTTATTAATGATGCGGACGAAGAACCCGCAGAAGAATTTGAAATGAGTTTTGTTCGAGTTGAAAGTGCCCATGAATTAGGGGACAAAAGTGACACCGCCATTGGACAGATTACGGATCAAGACATCCCGTCTGACACTGCCACTAAACCAAGCATTCTTATCAGCGATGCCAGTGGGATTGAGGGTGGACAAGCCCTATTCACGGTTGCATTAGATCGTCAAGCTCAAGGGCGCTTAACCGTTGAGCTCGCGGCTCAAAATGTTTCTGCCCAAAACGCAGATTACACGTGTCCAGCCGACATGAGCGTCATCTTTGAGGATGGGGAAATGGATCCGCAAACAATCCCTTGTGACCTCAATCTTGATGGTATTAATGAAGACTTAGAACAATTTGAAGTACTAGTAAGTAATGTAACAGGTGTTATTAAGTCCGGAGGCGATAACGAAAAAGGTCGAGCGTCTATCCATAATTTTCAATCACTTGATGTCGTTATTGAAGAACCAAGTGTGATCATGGAAAATGATGCAACCGGGCTACTCGAATTCACGGTTAATCTGTACGATAAAGGAGCTCCACTTACAGCAGATGCCGGCCTGAATGAATCAATGATAATCGATATCACTCCAGAAGATTTACTCGCGATTGGTGGACCAAACTTAAGCGTAAGCGGCATTGATTACCGCTCTGGAGTTATTAACTTAAACCTAATTCCTGGGAAGGGGGAAGGGTCAACAACCGCCACCGTTGGAGTTGAAATCAACAACGATGATATTCAAGAAATAAACCCAACCGAAACTCAAGCGCCAGAAAACAGACAAGAAAACTTTAATATGGCCATGGATTCAAGCGGCTTAAATATTAGAAATTTAACCGAAACGGAAGGGGTGATTGAAGATGACGATCGAATCGTTTGTAGCGATAAAGCGAATGTAAAAGTAATTGATCTATCCGTACTAGAAGGTGAAAAAGCGACCTTTGATATTAGTTTAGATCGAACGCTCTGTGACCAAGCCGTAACCTTAAACTTTAAGACCGTTGATGCCGGCGCAAATTCTACCAGCGCTAACAAAGATTTTAATGGCGGTAATTTCAGTGTCACTATCCCTAAAAAATCAAGACGACCTAATGCCTCTAGTTTACTCGCTATTCAAACCTTGGCAGATGATTTATATGAAGGAGATGAAAATTTTAAATTAAAATTTGTAGATGCGAGTCCAGCCTCTGTGATTAATCGAGTAGAAAGATTTAGCATTCGAAGTGATAATTCATACCAAAACCAAGGGACGGTCCCAACTATCGCCACCATTATTGATACGGATGAACCCCCTGTTACCGCTCCTATCGTTAAAATAGAAGATAGTAGTGCCACTGAAGGCAGCGATTTAAATTTTGTCGTTAAATTATCAACGCCCGCTTTAACAGATACCACGATTCGTTATGAAGGCTCACAAATTGGAAATAACGCTGTAGGAGCTCAACCAGGAGTTGATTTCACCCCATCAGTTTCAGTGGTTTCAATCCTTGCAGGACAAGGCGCAGGCCTGCTCGTTGTTAGAACAACAAATGACACCGACGTAGAAAATACTGAACAATTATTAATGACCTACTCAGGGCTTGATACAGGTGATATTGAAATTCCTGTTACCGATACCGCTATTGGAAGCATTGAAGATAATGATTCAGATCCTGCTGGAAAACCCAATGTGGTTATAAGCGATGCCAGTGCTATTGAAGGAAATGATATCGAGTTTACTATTAGTTTGCAGGATTCAACGGCGGGCAGTGTTGTGGCGCCTGAAGGCGGAATAGAATTTGATATAGTAACAGAAGTCTTATCTGGTCCTAATACGGCTCAAGCCGACGAGTTTGGGGCTGGTACTACCGTCAAAATTAATGAAGGCGCTAGTCAGCGAAATTTCAAAATTCCTACAACCCACGACGTAATTGATGAAAACGATGAAATTTTCAATGTTAAAATTGATAGCAGTGATAAAGCTAGTTTTGTTAAAAACTTGAATGCTACCGCGACCGGAACTATTACCGACGACGATGGACCAGCCGAAGAACCATGTGAACTTCTTGGGATCTGTCCAGAAGACACTTCTCAGCCAGGTGCGGCCATTGAAGGTCAAATCATTGCCGATGAAATTGCCTGTGTTGGTGATAGTTGTGATTCGACTGAAGATGATAGTATTGTTCTTGGTACTAGCACGCTAGCAACCGATGTCCGTGAAGAAATTGTTCAAAATGCTTACGAGCTTATTCGAGGGAAGCAAGCCGCCAACTTAAATGCAAACGGAAGCTTTAATTTCTCAACAGCAACGGGGGGCGTTATTAAAAATACAAATGCCGAATTTATAAGAGATAACCCAAGTAGTAGTCCTGTAAATCGTTGGGATATCTACGTAGACGACCTACCGGATGGCGGCGTTACCTTCCTTGATGGGAAGAACTCTGGTTACTTCCGTCTGGGCATGCACCGAAACGGAACCCCTGGAACGTTAACAAACCCCGTCAAAGTTAAAGGCAAACACACCATCATTGTGCTTAATGGAAGCCTTAATGTAGTGGGAGACATGACCTACAACTCAAATGATGATTCATTAGGTGTAATTGTTTTAAATACAAGTCTTGATAATTTAGAAAATTTGACTCGACGAGGACAATTTACGATCTACAAAAATGTTAAACATATTGTAGGAAGCTACTTCACTGATGGATCTATGGTCAGTAATGTCTGGATTGATGCCGGTGCTGGAGGCGGACGAATTAACGATGGTACGAATGCTAATACAAGCGATGACTGGGATATTATTAATGGAAAACTTGGACGACAATTAATTCTAACCGGGAATATTATGAGTAAGAACACCATTGGAAAAGCTGATAAAGAACCACCTGAAGGTCCATGGGGAGATTTAGATAGTTATCCAGCCGATGAACGACAATTACGAGCGCAAATGTATGACTTCAATTACACTCGTCGTTATGTACCAACTTATGACGAAACCACTGGTGCTCATACTAATGCAAGCCTTTGCTCAAATATCCCAGGGAAAAGTGGTTGTTACGAAAACACCAAATCATTTGTGATTCGAGTCGATCCGAGATTAAGAGAAAATCCACCACCAGGCTTTACCGCTAACGGAATTACAACCATGAGATAGAACTCAATCAAAAAAGCCCTGTAAATTACAGGGCTTTTTTTGAATCAAACCATAAGCCGCAAATAAGAATCTAAGCGGCTTGTTTTTCAAGCAACCATTTCTCTTCTTCCATGGCTAACGCTTCTACTACCTTATCCAAACTTCCATCTAAAATACCAGGTAAATTTGAAAAACTTTGCCCAATACGATGATCGGTTACCCGATCTTGCGGAAAATTATAAGTTCTAATCTTATCAGATCGATCCCCTGAGCCGATTTGAGCTAAACGCTGCTCACCCAACTCTTTTTGTTTTTTCTCTTCTTCTAGGGCATGTAAACGAGCTCTAAGCACCTTAAACGCTTTCTCTTTATTCTTATGTTGTGACTTTTCATCCTGACAGGTAACAATCGTGCCTGTTGGTTCATGCGTCAAGCGAATGGCCGAGTCCGTCGTATTAACCGATTGTCCTCCCGCTCCACTACTCCGAAACACATCAACTCGTACATCAGCTAAGTTCATATCTACTTCAGACTCTTCAACTTCTGGTAAAACTACCACCGAAATAGCGGAAGTGTGAACCCGTCCTTGTGATTCCGTCACCGGAATCCGTTGAACCCGATGAACCCCTGATTCAAATTTAAATTTTCCGTACGCGCCAAAACCTTCAATTCTAAAAATAGCTTCTTTTAGTCCCCCACCTTCATTGGCCGAATCAGACATAATTTCTGACGTAAAACCATTCGTTTCTGAAAATCGTAAAATCATTCGCATAATTTCTTCTGCAAACAAGGCGGCTTCATCTCCGCCCACTCCTGCACGAATCTCTACGATACAATTTTTATCATCATTCGGATCTCGAGGAATCAAAGCAACCTTTAACGCTTCTTCGGCTTCAGGAAGTCCCGCCTTCGCTTCGTCTAATTCCATCTTCGCCATTTCTAACATTTCTGGATCTTTCTCACTCCCCAGTAAATCTTCTGCGTCTTGTTTTTGTTCCCACAGTTTTATAAAAGTTTGTGCCGCTTCGACTTTTGATTCAAACGCTTTTCGCTTTTGCGATAACGCCACATATTTTTTTTGATCACTAAAAACATCGGGATCCGCTAACGCGGCCTCAATGTCCGAAAAATCCTGCAAAACCAAACGAGCTTTATCTATCATCACGCCGATAGTAAGAATTTTTAACTAAGTGGCAATAAGCCCAACTTTCCATGCATTATTTGACACACATTCTCCGCCCCCTTAGAATAACCAACGTACATGAAAAGTTTCTCTTTTGATTTCTTCTATTTCTGGTTTCGCGCAAGCGAGCAGGTTTAGTAGAGATCAAATTTAATTTCTCATACATCTGCTGGCTTAATCCTTAAGTCAGTTTTTTTATTATTAAAACCAAACCCTATGGCATTCCAAGTTCAAAAAGAATTACCCCGTGCGGCGGTAATACTAAGTAAACTCCCTCTGGCTCCAGAATTCCAAGCCCAAGTAAAAAAAGACCAGGCCGAAATCCAAGCTATTTTACGTGGTGAAGATGACCGAAAAATTATGATTATTGGCCCCTGTAGTGCGTGGCCAGAAGACGCGGTGCTTGATTTTGCCGAACAACTAAAACCGACCGCCGACAAAGTGAGCCACAAATTAAAAATCGTGCTGCGAACCTACCTCCAAAAACCCCGAACCACGATTGGCTGGCTCGGGCCGGTCAATCAACCGGACCCTTATGCCGCACCAGATTTAGAAGCTGGGACTTTATACTGCCGAAAAATGATGATTAAAGCCGTCGAAATGGGGTACGCTTTAGCCGATGAAGCTTTATTTACCCATAACGACAGTTACTTTGTTGATTTACTTAGCTGGATCGCTATTGGCGCTCGTAGTGCTGAAGATCAAGAGCACCGTATTTTTGCCTCTATGATTGAGCACCCAGTCGGGCTAAAAAACCCCACTTCTGGAGATTTAAATATTGCCATAAACTCCGTTATTGCCGCCCAACATCCACACGTTTTTGCCTTTCATGGTCAACAAATAAAAACCGATGGAAATGACTACGCGCACTTAATTTTACGAGGCGGTGGTGGTTTACCAAACCACGATACAGAGACCCTCAAAGCGGCGACAAAAAAATTAACGGACAAATCGCTAAAAAATCCAAGTATTATTGTGGATTTAAGTCATGATAATTCTTTAAACCCTGAAACAGGGAAAAAAGATCCAAGCTTACAACCAATGGTTCTAGAAGAAGTTCTCGCTTCTATGAAAGCAGATGCTAATGTGGCTCAATGCGTTAAAGGCTTTATGGCTGAAAGCTTTATTGTAAATGGCAAGCAAGATGCCACGGCCGTAAAAACCGCCAGTGAATTAAATTACGGACAATCTATTACTGATGGTTGTTTAGATATTGAAGAAACTAAAATTATGCTAGAAAACTTAGCCAAAGCCCTTTAAATTTCGTCTTCTCGCATAAACTCACGCATTTCTTTAAGGGCTCGCAGTTGAGTAATTCTAATATTACCTTCTGTCTTGCCCGTAATGGCGGCAATTTCTTTGTTAGAAAAACCTTCTAAAAACTTAAGTTCAAGCACTTCACGGTGATCGGGCTTAAGTTTTTTTAGAAACTTATACACCCGTTCGTAGTCATACAAACTATTAACTTGGCTGTCTGGCAGCGGTTGTTCATCCATCACTTTAGAAAAAAAATCTTCTTCATCGGTTTCTAAATCACTTCCAAGCAAGGCCTTTTTTTTACGATACCAATCAATAATGGTATTATGGGCCATTCTAAAAAGCCAGGCCCCAAAACCAATCCCAGCGCGCGTTTTATACTGCGGCAGGTATTGCACAAGCTTTAAAAAAATTTCACTTACAATGTCTTCACACTCCGCCGCATCAACCCGATAAGCGGTATAACGATAAACACGATCGAACCAAATATCAAAAAGCACCGCGAAACTGTCCTGATCTCCATTCTGGGCTTTCAAAACAATTTCTTCAATCTCAGCTGGTGCATATTCCTCAGGCTTCATACACTTTCATTATAGCCCTGTATCCTGCGTGTCTAGCTTTTAACGCTTGCAAGATAAAACTCGAGTATTTGCATAGCCGCTAAATCATCAATTCTTTCTTTATCAGGGCTTAGCACCGCCTGAGTAGAAAAACGCTCATTTACCAATGAGATTTTCACCGCTGACAGCTGCTTTTCAAGCTTTGCCCCTAACTGCTTAATTTGCTTACAAATATGATTTTCTGTCCCATCAGAGCTCACTGGCAAACCAATCACCAATTGTTTAATTTTATAACTTTCAACTAAACTATTAAGCGCACTTTCTAACTTATCAGCGCTGACAACCGCCGCCGGTAAAACCGTTTGCCCATCTGGGGCGACCGCAAAACCACAAAATTTTTCGCCATAATCAAGGGCTAAAATAGGTGTTAAATCAGACTGCTTAGAAAGATTTGAACGCTCATGACGGGCGTTTAAATCTAACAACGCTTTGGCTGATATTTTCTTAGACATTAATTAGATTCTAAAACTTCAAGCGTGTCCGTTTCGGGTGTTTCAACGGGCTCCATCACGGCAACTTCTGAGTTTTCTTCCCCATTAAACCACCACGTCAAGAAGCCAATAAATCTAGATTTATCCTCTGGCCAATCCCAATCAAGCTTCGTTTTAAAGTGCCATAAGTGACTATTATAAAAACGGTTTGATAAACTTCTAATTGTGCCCCAAGACTCACTAAAACCTTTTAAATCTTTATCAACGAGTAAGGCGTAATTAGGAGTTGCAAAAATGAGCGCTGGATTCAGTTTGTCTAGTTCATCTTGTAACGCTTGGTAATCACTTTTAGCCCCAGAAAAGCGAATTTCATCAATCAAAAAATCAATATCTTCACGCGTTAAATTGGCTAAGTTTAAAGCGCCACTTTGAGACGAATGCCAACTCGATAAAGTATCGAAATTATCCGAGAAATTTTGACCAAATAAAACCATATCATAATCACGATTTTTTAAGGCTATTTGGAATTCTGATGGCGATAAGAGCTCTAAATCGATCTCAATTAATAATTCTTTTTCCCATGTATTTTTAAGCTTTTGCGCAAAACGCGAATAAACGGGCGGCACGGTAGACGTAATTAGTTTTAGACGAACAGGATCGCCCTCTTTTCCAAGTGTCCGGACTTCTCTAGTCGTATCATAAGGAAAACCATTATCACGTAACAGAATACGCCCCGCTGTATAATCCAGCCCCTCAGGATACGACCGAACCCCTTCTTGAAAAAAAGGCGATCGTTGTTCTGTCCAACCAGATTCCATTAAACTTTCTATCGGTAAAGCCTTTGCTAAAGCCTGACGAAAAGCCGCTTCTTTAACAATCGGCCGATCTAAATTAAAAAAGACCCCAGTATAACGCGGTAACGTATAATTAAAACGCTGATACTCGTTATATAGCTGCGCTTCAAAGTCATCTAAATTATTCCAAGGAATTCGAGTGAAAGCCGTTGGCCAACTATGACTGTAAATAAGCTGTTCAGGCGTTCGATAAGCATAAAAAACCGCTTGTTCTATATAAGGCTTCCCACTGTGGTAATAGGGATTTGCTTCCATAAAAACACGGTAAAACCCCCGATCTTCAGGAATTACATTCTTAAGACGATACGGTCCCGCCCCATAAGGTTTTTTATTATACGGAAAATCAGGATCTAACACCTCTTCTACTAACGCTTGTGAAAAAGGCGCTTGCGGTAAAATTGGCAACGTTAACAGACTGGTAAACAGCATGTTTTGCTCTGGCAGTTTAAAACTAACCGTACGAGCATCTACCACGCTAATCTCAACATACAAAAAGGCCTGCTTTAAATTTTCATTCCCAAAATTAGGATTCTTAAGCAAGGTTTCATACGTAAAAATTACATCCGATATATCAACCGGATCGCCATTCGAAAAATAAACATCCTCTTTAAGCGTTAGTTCATATTCTTCCCCAGGGTCTACCACGTTTAACGTCGCTAAATCATCTTCAAACTCTTTCGTTATAGGGTTGTAACGTAACAAGCCTGCAAACAAAAGCTGGTGAATGTCTCTATCAAAAAAAGAATTATTATCCGCTAATGGATTTAAATTAACCACCGTCCCCAGCGTCGCTTCGGTATAAATCCCACCATAATCGGGGACCATTTTAGAGTTATCTAAAAAAAACAAACGCCATTCCACAACGGCTAAAACTGACAGCACAATCGCTGTTAGTAAAAAAACGTAGAGCCACCTTCGGCGGACTTGCAAAGGCTTACGATTAAATCGCCAGCGACGCATTAAAAAAGAATTTAAAGAAACTCAGGCCACATCATGACCGCTAAACCACCACCGGCAAAAGCAATTGATAAAGCGACCGTCGCATAGTGTAATACTTTATCCGCTCCACGGCGTGTTTGCACCATCTCATCCCCACTATCGGCTCCCATCATAGACCCAAGAGCTGAACTTTTTTGTTGAAGTAAGATTACCACTACTAATAACACTGATACGATTGTGAAGAATATTTGAAACATGTTTTTAAACTAACTAAATAGGACTCTAACGGCAGGATTTTAAGAGTCTTGCCACACAATGCAAGACCGATTAACTAAACCAATGGATTACCGTGTTTGTAATCCCTAAAACAATCCCTACTACAAAGTAAGTAAGCCAGTGGTCAACGACAACACTGGCGCTTTGGAATTCCAAAGCGTTTAAGCCAAAAGCTAATAAAGCCATTAAGATTCCATTAACAGCCAGGCCTGCTAATCCCAAAGTCAGCAATTGCACAGGCAACATAAATAGTTTTAGCAAAGGCTTAATAAAGGTATTAAGAAGCCCAAAAAACAAGGCCACCCAAACATAACGCATATAGTCATTTCCCTCTATAGCAAAACTCCCAGGAAAAACATACTGTTCAAGCAGCCAAAAAACGAGCGCAGTAGCCAGAATATGAAAAATCAATCGAAATAAGAATCCCATATTTTAAAAATTAAGTTTACGCTTTAAGTTCCCAGTCAGCCGCAATTGCCTCCCAAGCCGGAATAAGTATTTGTAAAAATTCAGAAACAGGTTTGCTAAAATAATCTTCGCAGTATTTCATGTGTTGCCGATCAACCGCTGCGGCAAAGCCTTTATCTTTAATTTTTTTCACAATAGATTTTGGGGTCATACCTTCCATTTTTGTGGGTCGCAAAAGCGCTACCGCTACCGCAAAGCCACTTAATTCATCCACCGCCAACAACGCTTTTTTCAGATCCGTATCCGCCGGAAGCTCAAAAATGTCATGGTGTGTTTGAATCGCTGTACGAATTTCTTCACTCACGCCTTGTGCGGCTAAATAATCAAGTGTTGGTGACGCACAATGTAATTCCGGCGTGTTGATTGTATCGTTCCAATCAATGTCGTGTAAAAGCCCTGTAATGTACCACGTATCTTTTTGATCTTCATACCCTAAATGCATCGCTAAAGCTTCCATACTCGCCGCTACATGGGCTAAATGCCGTTGCAACGCCCAATCACATTTATCTTTTACTAACGCCCAGGCTTGATCACGAGTAATACCCGGGGCCTGAGAAGCCTGCGTTGCATCTGGAACCGTCACGGCTTCAACTTTAGGCGCTTCAGGGGCTTTCGTCGTTTCAATCTTTTTTGTCGTACCCCCTTCTGGTTTTAAAGTCGGAAACAACACCACGTCTCGCAGATTATCTTGTCCGGTCAATAAACTCACAATCCGATCAATCCCCATCCCTTGCCCAGCCATAGGCGGAAAGCCATGCTCCATCGCTTTCAAAAAGACTTCATCAACTTCCATGGCTTCATCATCGCCACCAGCTCTAAAACCGGCTTGTTTCTCAAGCAAAGCGCGTTGAATTTGTGGATCAATCAATTCCCCGTACGCATTAATCA
>CAJQJI010000015.1 GCA_905478675.1 Candidatus Altimarinota bacterium | reverse complement strand
CGGGCTTGGTGGGGAGATCAACCATTCCCTGCGGTCGGTAGATGACTTGCCGAATGAACCATTCACGGTCAAGTCCATTCTTGTTACCAACAGTGAGGATCTTACAGATGATCAAGTCGCCGAGCTGCAAAAACAGCTTGAGGCCAAAGACATCGCTTGCCGACATCTGCACACATCACATGCGTTCCACTCGCCAATGATGAACGAGATCGTCGAGTTACTCAACACAATGATATTGCGGGACAAGGCCTGTCGGCCATAAACGAACGTGTCACACAGAATATGGAGGTTATGAATGAAATTACTCAAGAACAAGATAAAGCCTTGCAATCGCTACAACATATCTGCCAAAATCAACGAGCGAGTGTGCCTTGTTGGGAAAATGGAAATGAGATTCCGTTTGATTTACTAGCGCTTTTAATGGGACTTATGGGGGGGGGCGGTAGTGCAAGCGAATCACCCCTTCCAGAGCTTACGCCTTACACGGCCTGGCTCCATTGTCCGTTACCAGACCAACCTTTTATTAGAACCTCAGAAGGAACGTTTAACACGGCGCTATTTTTAGACGAAAAAGAACGCCTACTGTTGACCTTGAAATCGAACCTACCGGAACCTATGCATGAAAATGGCTGTATTGTGGCGTTGCCAAGTGATGACGGTTGGCAATATTTTTCCGCCTTATTACAGCCGGATTTTAGCGAACCTGAAAATCAAGTAGAAGCTGATTTAGCCTTACTTAAAATTGAAACAGTTCACACGGAACTAGGCGAAGATTTAGCAGACCCAGAAACGCCTTTTGATGACTTTGTACATGAATACTGGCCAGACTATTTGGCGCAATGTACGACTGATTCTGTTTTTCGAATTGGAGATGAATTAAATTTATACGGATTTGAAGTGCTTGAAGAAGAAACAGAAGACCCCGAAGACGTAATGGTTCTTAATGGGTTAGCCAATTTTGTCGCTGAAGAAAATGGGGCGACACGTTTTACTACGGATGGGGAAGAAACTTTTAATGGTGGCTTGGTCAGCCGCACCGAAAATGGCTGTTTTAAAGGACTCGCTAAAATAGAAATAGACCGAGAAGAAGAATCAAATGATCAATCTTTGATCCCAGTGGCTTTAATAGAACAATGGCTAGCCGCCCAAAAAAAACCGCTTCCCACGCCTAAAGGAGCCGTGGATGAACGTTAGGATGCCTAGCCTGCTTTTTCACCCTAAAGAGAGGCTTTATTTTACGTTTGTGGCTTCTCGTGGTTCTTTAATGAGCGTACTACTATTACTGGCCCAGTCATTGGTTAATTTTGCAATATTTTGCATGATGGGAATTAGAATTTCTTTAGCACGAGCGTTAATGGCACGGGCTTTTTCTTCAATCGTAGTAATCGCTTTTGTTTGTACATTAAGTTTTACGGCCGAATTTACTAAGGCTTTCTGAGTGGTGAACCGGTTTTCACTTTGATCAACACAGCCTCGAGCTTCTGTTTCGAAGCGTCGGGCACTTACGTCATCAATATCGGCACTCGTACAAGTATCGACATAGGTCTGACACGTATCTATTTGGCACTGAGCAAAGTTACTTAAATTATCTTTAGCACTACTCACGACGGTTTCGTTGTTTGCCTGATTGTCTTGATAGATCTCATTCGTCTTTTCATCACTGGTACTTCGAATCGCTTCGTCAGCAGCGGCTCGATATTCAGCAAAGTACGTTGGATCATTACAGCGCTTTGGATCAACCGGCGGCAAGCTCGCTTCACATGTCCCAATAGCCGCTTGCGCCAGATTCATGGCTGGCAGTAACGTGAGTATTAAAAGACTTGGTTTTATATTCATTTTTGTTAGCTTAAACTTTTATCTTTAGTCTCGCAAACGATGGTTTTTCTTTATTTTTTACGCTCTTGAGCGCGACGTTGTTGGCGACTTACGCCAGATTTTTCTTCGCCAACCCCAAATTCACCCGTATCTTCTAAAGTTTGATTAATTTGGTCTTGGTTCGTTTTAAGTTGAGTTAGATCTTTTTTCTGAGGCTGTGGTCGTTCTTTAAAATGGACTCGGAATAAATTACTAACGGCGGTTAAACGAATGTTTTGTAGTAATCGACTAAACATTTTAAAAGCCTCCGCTTTGTATTCCATCACCGGGTCTTTTTGGGCATAGCCGGATAACGCAACTCGATCACGTAAATGTGTCATTTCATCAATATGTTCAAGCCACAGCTGATCAATAGAGCGAAGCATAACATGCTTTGAAACCTCATCGACAACTTCTGGCGGAAATTCCTCTTGTTTTTTGTCCCAGCCAGCGAGTAAGTAGTTTTGCACGGTTTCAATCAGTTCATCTTGATGTTGAAATCCTTCAAGTTCCTCTGTTTCTAAAGGGGCTTCTAAATCGTAGTAAATATTATTAACCGCTTTAGAAATTTCAGCTGTATCCCACGTACTATCATGGTTCAAGGTTGGGGCGGACGTTTTAGTGATTTGCTCCCCTAATTCTTTAATTATTACTTCTAAGTCTTCTAATATAGCCTCTGAAGAAAGAAGTTTTCGTCGTCGAGCATAAATTTTTTCTCGATGAATATTCATGACGTCATCATATTGCACCACGTGTTTACGGGCATCAAAATGGAAGCCTTCAATTTTCTTTTGCGCATTTTCTACTGATTTTGAAATCATTTTGTTTTGAATGGCTTCATCCTCAGGAAGGCCCATTCGTTCCATCATTTTTTCCATAGTTTCACCGCCAAAACGACGCATTAAGGAATCGGTCATAGCCACATAGAACTGAGTAAAACCAGGGTCACCTTGTCGCCCAGCTCGTCCTCGTAATTGGTTATCAATTCGTCTTGATTCATGACGCTCGGTTCCAAGAATTGCGAGCCCCCCGGCTTCTTTTACACCTTCCCCAAGTTTAATATCGGTTCCTCGCCCCGCCATATTAGTCGCAATCGTAACCGCTCCAGGCTGACCAGCATTTGCCACGATTTCGGCTTCACGTTCATGCTGTTTAGCATTTAAAACTTCATGCTTAATGCCCGACTGAGTTAAAAAAGCGGATATTTGTTCAGATTTATCGATATTAACGGTTCCAATTAAAGCGGGTTGTCCGTTGGCGTTTAAACGTTTAATTTCTTCAACTAAACTTTTAAGTTTCCCACGTTCATTTTTAAAAATTTTATCGGGTAAATCTTGTCGAATTACGGGTTTGTTGGTGGGAATACTTAGGGTGTCGAGACGGTAAATTTTGGCAAATTCCTCAGCCTCGGTTTCAGCGGTCCCTGTCATCCCGGCTAATTTGGTATATAAACGGAAATAATTTTGAAAAGTCACTGTGGCTAAGGTTTTTGATTCTCGCTGAATTTCTACGCCCTCTTTAGCTTCCATAGCTTGGTGTAATCCATCAGAAAAACGTCGACCTGGCATTAGCCGCCCCGTGAATTCATCGACAATAATAACTTGTCCGTCACGAACTACGTAGTCTTGGTCTTTCTGCATCACTACATTTGCTTTAAGTGCATTCTCTACGTGATGCACCGCTTCAAAGCCGCCATCGGCAAACATATTCTCAATGCCGAGCAAACCTTCTAATTTTTTAACACCAGCCTCCGTCAAATGAACCGCTTTCTGTTTTAAATCGATGCTATAATCTTCTTCAGCCGTTAAACTATGCATTACTTTTGAGTACTGCAGATATTTGTCGGTTGATTCTTCTGCTGGAGCCGAAATAATAAGTGGCGTTCTGGCTTCATCAATTAAAATAGAATCCACTTCATCCACAATGGCAAAGTGTAAATCTCGTTGCACTTGTTCTTTGCTACTTTGGGCCATATTGTCCCGTAGATAATCAAACCCAAATTCATTATTAGTTCCATAAGTAATGTCGGCCGTATAGGCGGCTTTACGTTCTTCATTTGTTACTCCATGAACAATAATACCCATCGTTAGGCCACAGTATTCATATAAAGGCTTCATCCACTCAGCATCTCGCTGAGCTAAATAATCATTCACCGTTACGACATGTACCCCTTTGCCACATAAAGCGTTTAAAATTACCGGCAAAGTACTAACTAAAGTTTTTCCCTCTCCGGTTTTCATTTCTGCAATTTTACCTTCGTTTAAAACCAAGCCCCCAATTAATTGCACATCATAAGGAATCATTTCCCAAACCATTTCTTTACCGCGCACGTCATACTTATGTCCAACCAAGCGACGGCAAGCATTTTTTATGCCGGCCAAAATCTCGTTAGTCTTACTTTCTAGTAGTTCTGGTTTTTCAGTTAATACTTCTTTCCACTCGGCGAATTTAGCTTTTAACTGGGCTTCACTTAAGGCCTGAAAATCATGCTCTTGCTTGTTAATTTGCGGTAAAGCGGCTGAAATGCGTTTTATTTGTTTTTCGTTGTAATTACCGATGAGTCTGTCTAAAAAAGCTTGTAACATGTGGTTGGTTTAAATCGCTTGAGAATATACTAATGAGTCTGGGTTTGTCTAACCAAGAAAGTGGCATCTTGAATCAAAGTCTTTTTGCATTGTCTTTGACCTTGATTAAGGTCTGCTTGATGAATCAAAAAATAATAATCGCTTTCATTGTAATAGCCGTAGTAGCGGGCATTTGGGGCGTCTATATTTCTGGGGGACCGAAACAAACGTTGTCGCTTGAAAATGAAGCGGTTGAAATTGAAAGTTATGTGCCGGCACCAGGCGAACATTATGTAAACGTTGTATTACCGTTGGAAGATAAATCAATCGGGGCCACACTAACGCTTAGTATGGAAGGGCAAGCGCCTATTGTCTATACTTTTCCTCCCGATAAAACTTTTAAAGCTAACGCGCCTTAGAGTTATAGATTTATAGTGCCTGAACCACTAGCCCCAGCAACACTACAGGTTGCATATTCAGATGGAGAGGTTCGTGCCATGAGTCAGGTTATTTTTGATACCATGATTAGAACGCCATAAAAATTGATTGGCTTCTTTTTTTCTAAAAACAAAAGAGCTTGATAGGGACTTTGAATTAATTATCTTGAGCTTAAAATGGCACATCCACACTTTCTGAAAAATCGACTTAATAAAGAGCAAGCCTTAGAAAAACTAAAGGCTGAAACCTTTAAACGAAAAACGTTTTCTTTTTACCGGTACGTAAAAATTAAAGACCCCGTTGAAACCAGAAATAAGCTCTTTGTTGAATGGGAAGCTCTTGGCGCGCTTGGGCGAATCTATGTAGCCGAAGAGGGGATTAATGCTCAAATGAATGTTCCAGAACCCCAGTGGGAGGCGTTTGTAGAGAAATTAAATAAATGGCCAGAGTTCAAGGACATGCCTTTTAAACATGCCATTGAGGATCCAGCGGAATCTTTCTGGAAATTAACGATTAAGATTAAAAATAAAGTTGTAGCCGACGGTTTAAATGATGAAACCTTCGACGCTTCGGATGTAGGTCAACACCTAAGTGCTCTAGATTTTCATGAAAAATTAGAAGACCCTGACGTAATTTGTGTGGATATGCGGAATTTTTATGAATCAGAAGTTGGGCACTTTGAAGGCGCTATTACCCCAGATGCCGCGACTTTCCGAGAAGAGTTACCAATGGTGAAAGAAGACTTAAAAGATAAAAAAGACAAAGAACTACTGCTTTATTGTACAGGCGGTATTCGTTGCGAAAAAGCTAGTAGTTATTTGCGGCATCATGGTTTTAAGAAAGTCTATCAACTACACGGCGGTATTATTGAATATGCACACCAAGTTAAAGCGCAAGGTTTAGAATCCAAATTTAAAGGGAAAAACTATGTGTTTGATGGTCGTACGGCGGAACGTATTACGGAAGATGTTTTAAGTAATTGCCACCAGTGTGGCACGGAGTGTGATGTACATGTAAACTGCGCTAACTTAGCCTGTAATTTACTTTTTATTCAGTGTGATAACTGTGCCGAAACTAATAAAGGGTGTTGCAGTGAAGATTGTAAAAACCTATCACTTTTACCTGAAGAAGAACAACGAGAAATTAGAGCTGGGCAGTTGAAAAAAGATCCAATGGCGTTGGGTAAAAATCCGTTTCGTCGAAAGAAGGCAAGTCCTAGGGCGTAAAAACTGGGGTTTGTGGGTTGTGAAAATGCCTTAAGTCTGTTATAATATCGGGATATTTATCTTCCCTATGGATATTAAACAGATTATTGAGTACGTCGCTAGTAATGGAATTTCGGATCTACACCTAGTAGCCGGGAGTCCTATATTTATACGACAAAACGGGCAAATGCAGGCTATGGGAGAGCCGATTCCCAAAGAATTTATTGAGACTTCAGTCGCGCAAATGCTAACCCCCCTGCAAATGACGACGCTTAAGTCGGAACGTCAGGTTGATTTTATGTTTTCTCAGGGAGAACATCGTTTACGGGGGAATGCTTTTTTCACAAACACGGGGTTATCGGCGTGTTTTAGAGTTATTATGCCAACCGTTCCAGAGTTTAGTGCGATTGGTTTTCCGAGCTTTGTAGAAGAAAAATTAGTCGGTGCTAAAACCGGCTTAGTTTTGGTAGTTGGTCCAACAGGGCAAGGTAAATCAACTACATTGGCCTCCTTGTTACAAACAAGAGCAAAATCGATTCCACAGCATATTTTAACGATTGAAGATCCGATTGAGTATTTAATCGAAAATCATGATAGTGTCGTGCAACAACGTGAAATTGGGCGAGATGTATTAGATTATGATGCGGGTATTTTAGGCTCTTTACGAGAAGACCCAGATGTGTTGATGATTGGGGAAATTCGTAATCAATCTACTATGGGATCCACTTTAACGTTAGCCGAAACAGGGCATTTAGTTATGGGAACCCTTCATACTAATACGGCCGTACAAACAATTACGCGTTTTCTAGATAGTTTTACGCCAGAGCAACGACCACAAGTCCGAAGTCAATTAGCCTCCAATCTTTCAATGATTATTTCTCAACGTTTAGTGCCTCGTGCTGATGGTGCTGGTCGAGTACTGGCTTTTGAAATTTTGACGATGAATTACGCCATCGCCAACTACATCCGTCAGGATAAAATTTTTCAAATTCCCAATGTAATGCAAACCGATAGTAGTGGCCAAATGATTCTTTTTGAGCAATCACTAGTAAGTTTGGTTATGTCTAAACAAATTACAAACGAAGTAGCTTATGAATATGCCACCGATAAAAACCAATTAAAAGCGCTCTTTGAGCTTAACAACATATCTTAACATGATCGATTTAGACCAGATTCTTAACTATGCGGGAGAAAAAGGCGCCTCCGATACACATCTTAGCCCAGGGCGAGCAGTGTTTTTTCGTATTAGCGGTCGTATTAGCTCTGTAGGTGACATTATTTCTAAAGCGGAAATTGATGAGTTGTTAATGCATATTTTAAATGGAAAACAGCAGGCAAAATTAGAAGAAATGCGTGACGTTGACTTTGTGCATAGTTCAAATCAAAAATATAGATTTCGTTGTAATGCTTATCATACACGAGACGGCGTAGCCTTAGCGTTTCGGATGATTCCGGCGGAAATTCCCGCTTTTGAAACTACCGGGTTACCCGACTTTGTGCTTGATCATGCGAAAAAACTTAAAAAAGGCCTTATTTTAATAACAGGCGCAACTGGGCACGGTAAATCTACGAGCTTAGCTTCAATGATTAAAGCTCGCGCTGATCATAAGGCCGAACACTTTATTTTATTGGAAGATCCGATCGAATTTATTATTAATTCAGAGAAAAGTATTGTGCATCAACGGAATTTAGAACGAGATGTTTCTAGTTTTGAACGTGGCTTAAAAGCCGCCTTACGTGAAGATCCAGATGTTTTAATGGTAGGAGAGATGCGAGACTTAGAAACCATCTCATCCGCTTTAACCGCTGCCGAAACCGGACACGTAGTCTTTTCAACCCTTCATACAAATAGTGCGGCCGAAACAATTCATCGTATTATTGATGTATTCCCTGCTGAACGACAAGTACAGATTCGATCACAGTTAGCTTCAACGCTTTCAATGGTTATTTGTCAGCGATTGGTTGAATCAACTGATGGTGGGCGAGTCTTAGTGTACGAAATTCTTATGTCGAATTACGCGGTTGCAAATCACATTCGACAGAACTCAATTTTTCAAATTCCAAATGCAATGCAAACCGATGACTCGGGGAAAATGGTTATGTTTGACCAGTCTTTGGCTCACCAGGCTATTCAAGGTAAAATAAGCTACCAAGTGGCACATAATAATGCTTCATCAGCGGAGCAGCTAGATTATATCTTGCAAACTAGTGGGTACGAGATTCCAGAGGAGATTCTAGGCTAAAAAATAATAATCGGCGGACTGTCCAGCTTTTTTTAGTGACTTAAAAGGGCTATCTAAACTAAGATTAGAAAGATAATATTTCCCCTTTCTATGAATCCTTTTTTTTTCTTAGTTTTCGTTTTTACGTTGTCTTTTAGTCTTAATGCCCAGGCGGCCATTTCTTGGGATGAAAATATTCTGGCCGGAAGCACAGAGGTAAAGGCGTCGCATATTAATGAATTGCGAACGCAGATACAGGCATTACGAACCGATGTAGACTCTGGGGGTGTTTCGGGAGATTTGAATGTAGAAAGTATAACGGTGACTGATGGTGAAGGGATTATGTGGGAAAACGGAATTAATAAAATTACTCATAATGATGGTGGGGGAAATGTACAAATCCGATTTGGTCATGATTATTCCTCGAGCGACGAGCGTTTTACACAGGCTGGGGGTTCAGCCTTTTATATTGGAGGCGCTTTAGATAGCAGTAAGTCTGCCTTAGAAATGAAGGTGGGGACAAATGCTTCGCCAGCGGATAATGACGCGGTAAGTTGGGGGCCAACTTTTGCGGTTAATACGGTGGGAATTTCTACGGGCGGGACGATAACGGCGAGTGGTAATATTTTAGCAAACGGTACAACTTATGAAGGTGATGGAAAAACTATTGTTCAATATTCAGATAGTTGGCTAAGGCTCAATCCTTCAAATGAATTTACAAGCGGGACTTATGTACCTGGCTTACTCGCGACCAATAATAGTTTAGGGGTTGGAACAACTTCACCGTCTCAAAAAATACATACCACGGGAAATATTCGTGCCGATGGTCGTCATATATATCTAGGTTCAGGCCAAGATATATACGGCGATAATGGTTCCCTGCTTTATTATGACAGTAATGATTCGAATACGACTCAAATGGTCTTTAGAGATAAAGAAAACGCTGTTTATGGTCGAATTTACGGCTCTGGGAATGGATCTGATTTTGGTTTATTAGATGGAGATGGGAATTGGGGAATGCAAATGAAAAAAGACGTACACACTGGTTTTTTAGTAAACAACAGTGAAAAAATGCGAATTTTGGCAAACGGACGTGTCGGGATTGGAACGACCTCTCCGTCTTCTAGTTTACACGTAAAAGATGCCAGTTGGACAACCTTAACCGTTGAAGCTACGGCCGATGGAACTGACCCAACGCTTAACTTAGTTAATAATGTGGATGGATCATCTTCTTGGACTATGCGAATGGATGAGTCTGATGCGGATAAATTCCAAGTTCGTTACAATAATTCGCAGTTTTTTACGATAAAAACGAATGGAAATATAGGTATTGGGACCACAAATCCAGCACAAAAATTAGACGTAAATGGGTACGCTAAAATTAATTCAGGCGGGGATTACACTTTTCTAAATTTAGGGAAACAGGGATATGATCAACTGTATGCGGATAATAGCGCCTCTAAAAGTTACGGAGGTGGTGTGTGGTTTAGAGTGGCTAATTCAGCGGGCACTGGGTACACAGACTCCCTTCGAATTGCTGAAAATGGCTATGTTGGAATCGGGACGAATCCAAATGAGAAGCTAGAAGTGGCCGGTGATATTCGAATGAGTGGTTCTGGGTGGAAGATGTTAGAAATGGACGGCGGCTCTTCAACTAAAACTCTTAGAATGCATTATGGGGGCGATAGTTCAAACGAATTGCGTTTCGGACGCTATGCGGACAATTTCAGCAGTACGTGGGAATCAAACCCGGTTCGATTTGATATGGATGCGCCTGATGGTAGTTTTTTAGTCGCGGGAAACGGAAATGTGACGGTCGCTAAAAAAGTAACGGCGGCCAATTTTGCCGGGAATGGAAGTGCGTTAACGAGTTTAAATGCTTCAAATATAAGTTCTGGGACGTTAAATGTGGCTCGAATCGGTAATAATACAATTACGGCCACGCAGATTGCCGCCAATGCGGTTAACGCCTCTGAGATTTCAGCGGGTGCGGTGGGAGCGTCAGAAGTAGCGAATGGAAGCTTAGTCGCTACCACTGAATTAAGTGCAACAGGAACAAAAAACTCCTCAACATTTTTACGAGGGGATAATAAATGGGCTACGGTGGCTGGCGATAATTTAGGAAACCATACAGCCACGACTAATCTTAATGTGAATGATCAAGATGTTCAAAATGTGCGAGAGATTGAGCTAAAAGATTTCGATGATAATACGGGGGGAGCGGATAATAAATATCGATTACTAGCGCGTGATGGCGCCTGGACTTTTTATGATGGCGGGATTGTCGCTGGACGTTGGGGGAATAATACCTTCACCGATGTCGCTGATGGAAGAATTCTTGCTCAAAATCGAATTGGGGTTGGAACAGATCCTTCGGTGGATATTCATGTT
>CAJQJI010000014.1 GCA_905478675.1 Candidatus Altimarinota bacterium | reverse complement strand
AGAACGGTTTACGAAGTAAAAAGAATCCAGATTCAAAAAAATAGAGACCGGTCTCCTCAGGAGACCGGTCTCGTTTTTTAAGAAACAGCGCTCTGTTTAATAGAATAAATAATCAAGAACCATCGGGGCGTATAAAAAATAAATGGTGGCCGCCCACACAAAAATACCCGTTAATAGGTTTGAAAAAATAAGCACCCACCAGCTTTTACGTTTAATAAAAACGTATAACAAAATAATCTGCACCACTAAAAATGGGAGTAACGTAAACCCTATTAATAAAATGGCTTTGCTATCAAAAATATACAAATTCCAGAAAGCCGGATTATAAAGAAAAATATTAAGCGATTGCATACTAAAATAGATTAGAGTTTTTGAGTCTGCCTAAGATTAAATCAACGAACGTTTAAAGTCTAACGGACGTCTTTATTTAATTTTTTATGCAGTATTAGTTTTTGCAATAACTCAATCATCTGTACCACCAACGCTCGACGTTCTTCGCTAAAGCTAACTTGCACCGTTTCTAAATAGTTTAGCTGTTTGACGGCGTACACTTTATCGCGGCCATACAACCCTTTAAAAGAGCGTACCACACGGTTTAGTTTTTTGAAGTTTCGATCTTCTGGGAATTTTTCACGTAACGCTAAAAACTGTTCTTTCACTTTACGCGCCTGACTTAAAAATCGTTCTTCAGAAATAATATTGGCCATGCTAGTTTTCGACGTAGCTTTTAAAGCTTCTCAAAATCAACTGCCAGCCCATTTGTTGGGCGTCTGGTGCTTGCCCAGGAGCCGCATCAAACTCTTCCGTAACGTTTATGCCGTCTTCGTCTTCTTCAAATTTTACTAACACTTTCCGGCCATCATCTAAGGTGAAAGCGATGCGTTCGTGTTCTACAATGTTGGTGAAAGTGCCGGCAAAATCAAAAGCCCCGCTTTTATCCATCGCGGCCATACGGGTTTTAAATTGTCCTCCCACTTTAAAATCACTCTCTGCACTAGGCACGTACCACGTATCAGCGGCATGGTACCACTCTTTAATGTGGTCAGGTTGGGTCCAACATTCCCACACATGTTCTAAAGAATCTTTAACCGTAATCGCTACTTTAATGCTCATTGTGCAGAGTGTAGCATAGTTTGGAGGGGAGTAGGGTATTTAGTTGTTTTTAAGCGCCTCATCGCCCTTTAAACGCTTTCTTTAAGTTACACTTTAGAGTTCTAACTGAGCCTAGTTGAGCGGGGATTGTAAGGGGGGCTATCGTAAAATTTAAACGGGCTTGAGTCGGTAACAATTCCGTTTGACGTTTAGTTCAATAACGAAGACCGTAATTTAGCCCTATCGGTTTTACCACCTCAATGATTTTTTTTCTTTTTCAATATTTCAGATATCCTATTTATTTCTTCATTTAATTTATATCGTTCGGTTTGACTAATTACCCCCTGCGCTTCTAATTCTTGGAATTTTTTAGCGTACCCTATAGCGGTCTGATAATCATCCATTGGTTGGCCTTGTATTTCTTGCATATAGGTTTCTACTATATCGTTTTGCTGGCTCTTATTTTCTTCATCAGTTCGCTCTTCTTCAATTTCTACATCAACTATTTCTTCTTGTATTTCTTCCTCCATATTGCTGTCTTCATCTGCACCACTTTCATCTAACCACGCTTCTAAGTCTTCAAAACCCTCTAACCACTCTTCCAAATCATCAATAGCCTCGGTGTCGGTCTTATCGGCTAGTAAATTTTCTTCGTCTGCTAAGTCCATTACGTCTTCTGCTTCGAAACTATCCAACCAATCTTCTAAAACGGCTACCTCTTCTTCCCAGTCATCATCAAAATAGCCTTCGGCTTCATCCGTATCGGGGCTTATACTTTTTTCACGATCCTCTATCCAATCGGTTAGCTCTGAATTATCAAGACCCGCTACCGTTATTTTGTCTTTACCAGGTGTTGGAATATCTATGCCGAGGATTTTTTTATCTTGCAAAGCCGATCTTAGCGTCTCGGCGTGCATAATAAGGACCTCCGCTTTATTAGCATCCGCAAGACTCGTTAAAGACAACACCGCGGCCGCTGGTTCCATGTAAGATTCCGATCGGATCTTTGAAATATACTTAGTAGTTTTGTTCTCATTCCCTAAGGCTATTGTGGCGCCATCACCACTTATCTCAAGAATAAGATCCGTCCCCACTACGGTTGCGACCAGTGCGCCTCCCGCGGAAGAAACCGCTCCCGCCCCACCGCCTACAGCACTGGCGGTTCCGCCACTAACAACCAACGCTCCAGCAAAACCTAAAATTTTACATCCATCCTTCAATATAGTGGCGGAATTCTCTAATCGCTGAAATTCATCACCCGCTTCATTCCAAGCGTCCGCTTTTACAAAATCTTGATCCGTTTTAAGAATTTCAAAAGCTCTTTTGGCGTCTACGCCTAAATATTTAGCGAGAGTCCGTATTTTTTGTCCAGCCTTGGCTTTATCAAAAACATTAGATATTTCGTCTTTGGTATAGGCCTGAGCGCTATTCACAAAATCAAAACTGATTCTTTGATTATCTTCAAAGTTAGATTGTGCTTCCAATAAAGCAGCCTTGGTTTCTAAATGCTTCCAGTTACTTAAAAGCTTCGTCATTTCAGCGTTCCAAGTATCATAATCTGGATAGGTTGAAGCTTCGGTTAAGAGTTTGTCTGTTTTTACACGAAGCGCAATGTAGGCGCGAGAAATGTTTATCGTGTTTTGATACACTAGGGATTCGTTTTCAAAACTAATATTTTCTTCCCCTCTATTGAAAAAAAAGAATAAGGAAAAAACAAACCCCACTAAACCAATCCCAATTAAAATTTTTTTCACAAGCATTTTTATTACGTACGTTTGAAAGCTATATCATTAAAACAAAAAACAAAAATAATAATCCATCTTCTTGTGGCGCCAACGCCATATTAAGCTTTAAATGAAAAACATTAAACTTTACTTACCCCTGCGTGGTATTTAGCAGAAGCTAATTTTGAGCGGCAGAATGTGAGTGATTATTTGTTGGAAAGGGGAGTGGGGAGGGAGGTTTAAAATGTTGAGCAGCATGTCTAATTCACGAATTATTATTTATAAAAGAAATTTTATGTTTTTTCATTTCAAAAAAAAGTTTTGGAACCCTTTTAAAATTAAGTGCTAGAAAATCGTCTTTGTAAAATTCATATGCACATAACCACCATTCGTTTACAAAGGAGTCTTTGCTTTCTATTTCATCAAGAACATGTTCAGGAAATTTTATTTTTTCTTTTACATTTTTAGATTTTATTGCTGTAAAAACCGCTAATACAATTAGTGGTCTTTTAAAGTTTAAAATTTTTTCAAGCAGATCCTTTTCAAATTTAATATCTAGACTGATGAGTGTATAAAAGTACCAAAGAACTTCGTAGTCATGTTGCAAGCCTGCTTCATCGAGTATTTTAAAGTACAGCATTTCTTTGATGTGATTTTTATCTTCTGCTGATAGGTTAGATTTGTTATTAATTAGTATTTTTGTACAGCTTGGAATACAGTTTGGTTCAACAAAAATTGACTGTAAAATAAAAGGCTTAATATTATTCCAGAAGTCTTTCTGTTTATTGTTTTCCAATACTTTAAGTCCATATAATAATGGGTTGCTAACTTCATTCTTTTTTTTCTTAGCCCAATATAAACAAATATTTAAGTAGTTAAGTAGCTCTTTAACATTATTTAAATCACTTGGTTCATTGCTTTTGATTTCTGATTTCCAATGTTGTTCAAATATAAAAGGAGCAGTTTCGATTTCGGTTTTAGTAGAATTAATTTCAAGTTTGTATTTTTCTAAAATAGTTGAAACAATTTGTAATGCTTTTTTGCATTTGTTGTCAGTTGATAAATAAAAAATCATGTCATCTACATATCTAGAACCTGACCAAAAATTTTTACCAAACTCAATGTTAAACGCTTCCGTTATTTCAATATCAATTTTATTATTTAATGATTCAGCAACTATTGCAAAAAGGGTCGGCCCAATAAGTATTCCAGTCGTTTCTTGCCCTTGCATATTACGCAACGCTTCATCTAATTTGTTTGCCCAATGATTATCTCTTTTCATAAGTTTACCGTGTCTTTTTCCTCTAAATATCCAAGGAATTGAATGGGTGTAAATACTTGGGAAAAACCGAGCTATGTCGGTTTTAAGCCTATAACTTAAGCCCTTAGATTCTAGAAAAGCTACTTCATCGTTAGACAATTTAGGTGCTAAATTAGGGTCGTAAACACTGTTAATAATATTGTTCTCGAGGTCTGTTAATGGGTTTTGAAATGAATTAATTTTAGAATTTTTATCTCGGAACTCATCTAAGTTATCTAATACAATTTTTACACCCTTAAAATAACTATGCGGGTTTGGTATATTAAGATTTCTTCTTCGGTTACTGCTCTTAGGTACATTTAAAATAATTGGTTTTGTGTCATACTTATCTAAAATTTTATCTTGATTAAGTGCGGCTAGATTTTCTAAATTATCTGCATATTGAATAGCATTGAAATTAGGTGGTAACTCTTTTGGGAAATATCCTTTCTTGAAAAAATTTTCTATATCTAACGATGGCAGTTGTAGCTTTGCAACCATATAAAAAAATTATCATAAATATCTTGGTATTACAAACAGTCAAAAAACTAGAAAAATTAAATGTTACAAAAATAAAAGATAATTTTAATGGTTAAAAGTAGTAAATGAATTGAAAAAAAGGTGAAATATCTATATTGATTTACAATAGGTAGTTAAATCATTGATGGCTAGATAATGATTTTCATGATATACTGTGCTGAAAATAAAAATACATATGAATCAAGAAAAAAATCATTGGCTTGCATTGTATCTTTCCGGTAAATATCCAAGGTTTTTCAAAACACCAGATAAACTACTGTTTATTGATGCGTTACAATCCATAAATCCAAACTCATTTTCTGATGAAAAGATAAAAATGTTTGGAATGTTTGGTCAGGTTAATGAATATGAATTTTATTTAAGCTTTTTGAATAAGGTTGAGCGAACTTTCTCTGAAAACTTTCCGACATTATTGAGTAGGCTTCAAATTCCTAAAGAAATCCAAGATAAATGTTTAAAATTTTTTGATCATAATTCTCTGCTACAAGAGTTTGAAAAAGTAGAAGCCGACGATGATAAAACAACGAAAGGTAAAGCTTTTGAGGGGTTTTTAAATAGATTCTTCGATGCAATGGACGGATTAGAAGTTATAAATATCGAACAAGCAAAGGATGAACAAATTGATCTTGTGATAAAAAATAACATAAATCGTCCGTTTTGGGCTCAACTAGGAAGTCCTCTTTTTATTGGAGAGGCTAAAAATTGGACAAAAAATACACCTACAGAAGTTTTTAACACTTTAAAGGGGAAAATGGATGGTCATAAGAATTTTTCCCGAATTGGAATTGTTATTGCAATGAAGGATTTTACAAGCGTAATAGACCAAACCATTATGCGGGATGGTGCTGGTGATAAAATAATATTTCCAATTACCGGTGAAAATATTAGAAAACTTCTTGTTTCGAAGCAAAATCCAATTGATTGGTTAGAAGAACAACTTACAAACGCATTTAGATAATTTGCTTCAGCGCGGGTGTGACAGAATCCACCCGCTTCATGACGTTTAGCGGTACAGGGATTACCGTCCCGTCGTTTTTACGTTTCACTTCAAAACTCGGTAGGTTCAAACAGCACAATTCACTTCACTCGCTGCGCTCGTGGTTCATTGGCTTTATTATCGAACCCGCGCTCCGCGCAATCGGGTTCAGAATCCCGTTCATCCAAAAGAAAAAACTTTTAGGCCCAAAGGGCTTAAAAGTTTTTTCTGGCGGAGACTTCAATCTGGCGTTCAAACTGTAGCAACCGTGTTTAGCGTTTAATGTAGTGGCGGAGGGACAGGGATTCGAACCCTGGAGGATGTTGCCACCCTGCTGGTTTTCAAGACCAGTGCATTCGACCACTCTGCCATCCCTCCGTCGTCGTCAGATACTTCGTTTGTTCCATTTTGCTTCGCAAAAATTTCACGCACTCCGTTCTGTCTCCTCTCCTCGTAAAACCTATAACCGCCTTCGCGGGGCTTTACTCGGCAGAAGCCAAAAGAGTTTAGAAAAAAATGGAAGACTGGCAAATGATTTTAGGCTTCGTCTGAATTAGGAGACTTAAAATGCCAGTTTTTTAGACCTTCAGCGCTTTTAACTTCAACCGTTAAAGTTTTATTTTTAAACCCAAGACTTAAGTTTTTTAGGTTATTAACACGGTGAAATTTGCTCGCAAAGGCATTAAACAAGGCTTGAGCTTGGTCTTTACTGAGTTCTTGTCTCGAAGTCGGAGTAGAAATATGCGCGTTAATTTCACGCGTAAACAGAATATAACTCTT
Organism: Candidatus Altimarinota bacterium; assembly: GCA_905478675.1. GTDB lineage: Bacteria > Patescibacteriota > Gracilibacteria > UBA4473 > UBA4473 > JAACPJ01. The sequence continues at coordinate 1,726 of CAJQJI010000014.1, read as the reverse complement.
TAGTTGTTCTAAAAATTTGTTCACAGTAACGCTGCGGCTGAAAAACAATTCTTGTTGCAGGGCGGTAAAAAAGTGCAGCCCTTCATTGCTTAACGCTTGATGCTGTTTTAAGTGCGTGCGTAGTAGTTGTTGGTGTAAGGGCGAGGCCATGAGTCTTTCCCACGTGCCACTGGCTTTAAGTTTGGCAATGGTGGCTTCGTCTAACCCCGATTTAATAAGTTCAGAAAACTGTTTTTTCAAATCGGCCGATTCTTGGCTCACCGGGAGTGGTAAATTGGTTTCGGTGAAGTTTTTCCAAGCCACTAAAGCTTCGTGAACGCTTTCGTCGTTTTCTTTGGTTTCAAGCGCTACCACCGGAATTATTTCAGGTTGAACCGCTGTCTCGGCTATATTTTCAGGGGGCTCTACAGCCTCAACTGCATCGGCTTTTAAATTATCTTCGAGCCACGCCGGGGGCGCGTCGGATTCCGTTTCAGTGTCGGCTTCTAGCACAGAATCATCATCCACGTCTTCAACCGTTTCAGGCGCGTCTTCGTTCTCAGTTTCAGTTTGGTCTAAATCATCATCGTCCTCAGTTTCTAAACCTGATTCATCGTCGGTTTCAGTGTCAGCTTCTAGCGCAGAATCATCATCCACGTCTTCAACCGTTTCAAGCGCGTCATCGTCCTCAGTTTCAGTTTGCTCTAAATCCGTGTCGGCCTCGGTTTCTAAACTGGCTTCATCGTCGGTTTCGGTGTCGGCTTCTAGCGCAGAATCATCATCCACGTCTTCTACCGTTTCTGGCAAGTCTTCGTCTTCAGTGTCGGTTTGATCTAAATCATCATCGTCCTCCGTTTCTAAACTGGCTTCATCGTCGGTTTCAGTGTCAGCTTCTAGCGCAGAATCATCATCCACGTCTTCCACCGCTTCTGGGGCGTCTTCGTTCTCAGTGTCGGTTTGATCTAAATCATCATCGTCCTCCGTTTCTAAACTGGCTTCATCGTCGGTTTCAGTGTCAGCTTCTAGCGCAGAATCATCATCCACGTCTTCTAAGGCGGCGTCATCCAACGCGGCATCGGTTACCTCTAAGGTCCCTTGATCAGGCGTAAAGCGTTCACCTTCATCCATCGCTTCTGCGTTTACGTCCGCGTCTTCAACCGTTTCTGGAGCGTCCTCGTGCTCTGTTGCGGTTGGCTCTAAGTCGGTGTCGGCCTCTAAGCTTTCATCATCGTCGGTTTCAGCGTCTAGCTCGTTGGCGGTCACTTCAAAATCTTCGTCAAAATTGGTTTCCGTTTCAGGGCTTTCGGTTTCATCCGGTTCTAAATCACTTGGCTCGGCCTCAGCTTCAGTCGTATCGTCATCGTTTTGTGGGCTGGTGGCACGAGTTTCATCTTCATCGATCATATTTTCAACGTCGGGGGTTTGGTCCGCTTTAATATCGGCCAGATCGTTCTCAGCTTCTGGTGGCTCGGCTTCTTTGAGGACGGTTTCGTCTTCCCAGGCTTTATCTAAACTGGTGCCAAAGTGGGTGCTAAAGTTTTGTTTTAACTGGCTCCAGGCCGAACTGGCTTCTTTTTCTAAATAACTAAGTCCGGCGCTTTCACATAATACTTTCAACCACTGGCTGGCATCGGCTCGTTTACCGGCTTCTACGCGCACGTCTTTGAGGGCGTTTAAAGCTTTGTCGTAACGGTCTTTCGGCATCACCGCTAAAGTTTCTAAAATAAACGTGCCCAGCGGTTGATGG
>CAJQJI010000013.1 GCA_905478675.1 Candidatus Altimarinota bacterium | reverse complement strand
ACCGAGCTGACAAAGAGGCTCCACCGTTTTAAAAAATAAATCGGCTCGATTATTTTCGGTGAGTGGCAAAATCACGCCAATCGTAAATTTTTTCTGGACGAAACTCGTCGCCACTTCTTCTTGGTTTTCGGGAGCAGTTTTAGTTTTCATGTTTAAGTGAATCTGGCTATTATACCAAAAAATAAAGGCTGAGTCGATCATTAAGAATTGCCGAAACCCCTAAAAAGTTAAAATATAGTAATTATGAAAAATTTGTTGTTGATTGATGGTTTCGCCATGATGTTTAGAAGTTACTACGCAGTACGCTTTGCCCCACAGCATGAAGGTAAAAACATTAATGCCGTTTATGGCTGTGCTACCACGATTATGCAAGCGCTAGAACAATTCACGCCAGAGAAGGTCCTCGTGGCCTTTGACTCGCCAGAAAAGACCTTTCGACATGAATTAGATCCAAACTACAAAGCCCAACGAACAGCAGCCCCTGACGAATTTATCGCCCAAATAGATTTGGTTAAGGAACTTATTGAAGCTTTTAACATTCCCCTTTTTATTAACCCAGGTTTTGAAGCCGATGATATTATTGGCACCTTGGCGACCCAAGCAAAAGACTATAAAAGCTATATTCTCAGTGGGGATTTAGACTTTTTGCAATTAGTAAATGATCGTATTACCTTAGCGCGCTTTAATGGCAAAAGCCCAGAATTGTTTGATGCGGCCGCCACCGAAGCCAAACTCGGGATTCCACCAAGCCAAGTAATAGACTATAAAGCTTTATGTGGAGACAGTTCCGATAATTATAAAGGTTTACCAGGCATGGGGCCGATAGGCGCGACCAAGCTCTTAAAAGATTTTTACAGCCTTGAAGGTATTTATCAGAACCTAGAGCAACTTCCCTTAAAGCAAAAAGAAAAATTTGAAGCCCATCGAGAAGAAGTTTTTCACTGCCAACATTTAGCCACCATCAAGCAAGATGTGCCCCTGGATTTTACTCCAAAGACTATTCCAGAATATCAATTTGAACCCGATTCTTTAGAATATTTCTTTAGGAAAGTTGGTTTCAACCGTTTACTGCAACGAATGCAAAATTTGAACCATAATAGTGAACAAGAAACAAAAAAAGAACAAAATATTGATTCAGAAAAAACTAATGATGATCAGCAATTAAACCTTTTTTAAAAAAATAAAAGTATCTTTAAAGAGCGTTTATTTATCGATTTTTATCGCCTAAAACCCACTAAATACGGCTTAAATTAGGGCTTGAGTACAAATATTGTTACTTGAACTTTTTTATTTCAGGACCGCATTTAGAACAGCCCTTATAGTTAAACGAATTTTATGCATAAAATTTAAGTTCATAAGTGCCCACAAAGAAAAAAACATTTGCACAAGAATTCTTATTTTGGTACGGTTTTTCAGCTTTACATAAGGGATTTACACAAGAATTTCTGACCGTATAAACCACAAAAATTTTACTTAAAAGAAACACTTAAAAACCTCCACAGGATTTATTCGCATGGCTAATCAAAAAACTATTGTCGGTCTCGACATCGGCTCCTCAAAAATTCGGGTTATTGTTGCTACGGTAGAAGATAAAAAGAATACCGTTAATGTTATCGGGGTTGGTGTTTCACCTTCAAACGGTATTCGTCGCGGGATGATTACCGATATTGATGAAGCCACTTCTAATATTACGGCGGCCTTAGATGATGCCGAACGTATGTCGGGTGAACCAATTCACCGCGTCTTTGTTGGCGCGTCTGGAACACATATTGAAACGTACGACTCTAAAGGCGTTATTGCTATTAGTGGGCAGAACGCTGAGATCACGGAAGACGATGTTGATCGAGTCCTCGAAGCCGCTCAAGCGGTTTCACTCCCCGCTAATCGAGAAATTTTACGAGTGATTCCTAAAAGCTTCTCGGTTGATTCACATAAAAGTGTTAAATACCCAGTTGGAATGACGGGGATTCGTTTAGAAGTAGAAGCCCATATTATTACCGGCCAAGTTTCAGCGATTAAGAATATTGATAAATGTTTATACCAAACGGGGGTTGATCCACAAGAAATTGTGCCATCAGTGCTCGCCTGTGCGGAATCGGTGTTAAACCGTAAACAAAAAGAACTAGGTTCAGTACTAATAGAAATTGGTTCAAGTTGTACCAACTTAGCCGTATTTGAAGAAGGTTCGGTTATTTACTCAGCCGTAGTGCCGGTTGGTGGAGAACACGTAACCAACGACTTAGCCATTGGGTTACGTTGTAGTATTGAAACCGCTGAAAAAGTAAAAATTGAATACGGCACTTGTATTCCCAAAGATATAAGTGAACGAGAAGAAATTGATCTATCTCAAATTTCTAAAACCGATAGTCACGCGGTGTCTAAAAACCAAGCGGCTAAAATTATTGAAGCCCGTTACCATGAAATCTTTCTCATGTGTCGAGACGAACTGTCTCGGATTGGACGAGACGGCATGTTGCCCGCCGGAGCCATTCTCTGTGGCGGCGCGGTTAAAATGCCTGGCACGATTGATTTAGCTCGTGAAACCCTGCAACTTCCAGTGCAAATGGGCTTCCCTCAAGATATTGAAGGGATTGTAGACCGAATAGATGACCCAAGTTTTGCTCACATCGTGGGGCTGACTCACTTTGGACATCGCTTCGGAGCAACCCCTTCTATGTTCGACTTTAATTTTGGTCGTATAGGGGAAAGCACTTGGAAATGGCTGAAAGGCTTATTGCCCCAATAACTCAAATCCCCCACTAAACTTTATAACTACTTACTACCGATGAAAGACCTTTTACAATCTGCTATGGCTCAAACACAATCTGATAAGAAAAGCATTCAGGCTAAAGATCGCCAACCACAACCAAATGCGGCGAATAATATTCCTGACGTAGCGCCTATTGCCAACATTAAAGTGGTTGGTGTCGGAGGCGGCGGTTCTAATGCCGTTAACCGAATGGCCAGTGCTGATTTTGCTAACGTTGAATTTATTGCGGTTAACACCGATGCTCAAGCGTTGTACCACTCTAAAGCGGAACACAAAATTCATATTGGACGAGAAGCGACTCGTGGACTTGGTGCTGGGGCTAATCCAGAAATTGGAAAAACGGCCGCTGAAGAATCTATTGAAGAACTAAAATCAGCTTTAAAAGGCGCTGATATGGTGTTCGTCACTTGTGGTTTAGGTGGAGGAACTGGAACCGGAGCCGCACCAGTAGTAGCGAGTGTTTGTAAAGAATTGGGCGCGTTAACGGTTGGAGTTGTTACTCGACCGTTCTCGTTTGAAGGTCAAAATCGAGCTAAAAAAGCCGATGACGGTTACGAAGAACTAAAAAATAATGTAGATACGCTTATCACGATTCCTAATGATCGAATTCTTTCGATTATTGATCGAAAAACACCGTTAACCGACGCGTTCTCTGTTGTGGATGAAGTGTTACGACAAGGTGTACAAGGAATTGCCGATCTTATTACCCTTCACGGGCTAATCAATGTGGATTTCGCCGATGTTAAATCTATTATGATGAACGCTGGAACCGCCCTTATGGGAATTGGTTACGGTGCTGGCGAAGATCGAGCGATGGCGGCAGCCAAAGCGGCCATTGAATCCCCATTACTAGAACAGTCTATTGGTGGAGCCAAAGGAATTCTATTCAACGTTACTGGTGGAACTGATTTATCAATGTACGAAATTGATGAAGCCGCCAAAGTGATTACCGAAGCGGCTGACCCAGATGCAAATATTATCTTCGGGGCGGTGATCAACGAAAACTACAACGGTGAAATTAAAATCACGGTAATTGCCACGGGCTTTGCTCCAGAAGGGAAAAAGAAACCAGGGCACGCGCAGTTAATGCGTAAAGCGTTCTCTATGCCCGGTGAACAACCACCAGTGGAAGACGGAAACGATTTAGATACCCCAGCGTTCTTACGAAACAAACTTCGATAACTTTTTGCCCCACAAAATATTTAGACTTTAAAAAACCCCGCAAATGCGGGGTTTTTTATTAACCAGTCAGGGAAGACCAAAGTATAGTTTAATGAATTGTCTTTTCGACCGATTATTTAAACACAAAGAGAGACTAAGCGGAGAAATCTTCATTTGGGTCAATTAATTTTTTAGTGCCCCTTGAATCGTCCTAGAAGAAATACAACTCGGAAGGTTTCTCCACTCCATTTTAAATTGTGTTTTTACTGGCGGTCGAAAAGACTTAATTGTTCAAACTGGATCCCTGATTAAATCAGGGAAGACAACGGGATGTTAAATTATCAATCCTCTGGCTCAATATGAATCAACACATTGCCGATATGCGGCATTTTTTCGTGCAAATGGTCTTGCAGGTCATGGGCGATGTCGTGTCCGGCTCGGACGGTAATATCGCCGTTTACAATCACGTGTAAATCGACTTGGTATTTCATCCCCGCTTTACGAATAAAGCATTTTTCAGTATCTAAAACGCCCGCGACCTGCCGCGACTCGTTTCTAATATCGGCCTCTAAATCGGCGTATAAATTCTCATCCATAATTTCACCTAAGGCGGGGCGGAGCAACAAAAAACTGTTGTACACAATCAGGCCCGAAGCGAGTAAGGCGGCGTAGTCATCCATCATCTCGTAGCCGGGTCCTAAAATTAAGGCGGCGGTAATACCCACAAAAGCGAGTAACGACGTAATAGCGTCACTGCGGTGATGCCAAGCTTCAGCCTTTAACACGGTGCTATGGGTGGCGTGACTTTTTTTCATCACCCATTGGTAACACCCTTCTTTCCATAAAATAATCCCCGCGAGCACCCATAACGTCCAAGCTTTAGGCGCCGGTCCTGGCTGCAGAATATTTTGGATACTGCCATAGGCAATCACCCCGGCGGAAAAAATTAAAAATAAGACGATTATAAAGGTCAGCAGTGGTTCTATTTTTCCGTGGCCATAAGGATGATTCTCATCTGCTGGTTTTACGGCATACTGCAAACCCACTAACATAAGAATAGAACTAAACACATCGACGGTTGATTCGATGGCATCGGCAATCAACGCATACGAGTTCCCTAAAATC
>CAJQJI010000012.1 GCA_905478675.1 Candidatus Altimarinota bacterium | reverse complement strand
GCCAAGCTCAAATCACCTACGAAGTAGTGGAAGAAAGTACCCCAGCCTACAGCGTTAGTTATCCCAAAATTAACAACCTCCCCACTTCACATCCGTTAAGAAGTGCTATTAACAATAATTATGTTAACGCGATTGAAACTTTCAAAAGCGACGCTCGTACGTTTTATTCTGACACCGAAGAAGCCCTTGCCGCCTCCGCTTCAATCCCTTGGGACTACACGGTTGAATGGCTAGGCGGACGCTACAGCCCGCGACTATGGAGTTTAGCCTTTCTGGTTTACAGCTACCAAGGCGGGGCTCACGGCAACGCGTACACCGAAACCTACAACTACGATGCCTCAAGCAATCGTTTAGTCCGCTTCAGCGATTTTTTTAGCGATGATGCGTATTTGGAAAGCTTAAACGAACGTATCATGAGCGAACTGGTCGCCGAAAAAACTGAACGCTGGGTAACCTATGAACAAGCGGCGCCCTATGATATTGAGCAAGACTCTTTTCTAAAAGACATAACGTTTGATGAACAGAACTTAGGCGCGTGGGTCGTTTCTGAACGAAACGGAGAACTCGGTATTTTATTCTTTTTCTCTCCCTATGAAATCGGGGCTTACGTCGAAGGTTATTACGAAGCGTTTGTACCGGCTAGTGTGTTTGAAGGGTATTTAAAAGAAGAATATAAAGCCGTATTCACTAATTAAACTTTGCCCTGCTCGTTACATGGGAATAAAGGACTGAGACAGGACTACGTCGCTTCGCTCCGTGCTCCAACAGTCGAGAAAGAAAGGAATTGGAGAGAGGACACTGCTTATTTAAATTTTCAATTTAAAACGCAGCTTTCAGCACTAAATAAAAAATGTTGTCAGGTCTGATAGACCTCACAACATTTTTTAAATGGTCGGGGAGACAGGACTCGAACCTGCGACCTCCTGGTCCCAAACCAGGCACTCTAGCCAACTGAGCTACACCCCGAACTTCACGCTCTTCTTATTTGGGAAAACTTCTTCAAGAGCCGGCAGATTCTAGAAACGAGTCAGCCTAAAGTCAATTTGATTTTTACTAAAAAAAGTGGAAGAATCGCGCTCGATGTCCAAAGCTCCCACAAATACTAAAGTCCTACACGATCGTTTTTTCTTACTAGGCTTTGGCCTCTTCTTTATTGGCGTGATTGGGGGCGTGTTTTATTTACAACAAAACCAAGCCCGACAAATTGATCACCTTATTAGCGAGAACACGTTAGCCGTTGTGCAAATAAAACTCAACCGCACCAATTTAGACTTTGTAACCCAGCAACTTGGCAGTGGTGAGAATACCCCTATTAAAGTCCCTGGGGTGAGCACCCCGTTTACGTTAAAAGATTTTTCTCCGTGGCTTGGGCAACGTACCGCTTTAACGTGGCTACCAAACCACCAGTTTTTACACGCTTTTGAATACCGAAAAACCAGTGATGCAAAAGATTTTATTAATTCATTCTTATTACCCGGTGAAACTTTAGCTGAACTCGAAACCGAATTTGGAACCGTCTACACGCCCTCGTATTCATCGAGTAACGCGTTTTTATTTCATAAAGGCTGGTTGATGTGGGCCGACAATGCCGTGACCCTAAGCCAAGAACTTAGCAACCCTGCAAAACTAAGACTCAATCCAGCTTACAAATCTATGCAACGCGATTTACCAAAACTAAGTTTTGTTAAAACGTATTTCAATTTCACCGGCGACACCAGCGCGTTAACCGCCACCAGCGAAAACCAATCGTATGCTCCCCTATTACGAGGACTAGGTACTAGCACCCCACAATGGGGTATGGCCTTTAAAATTGAAGACAACGCCATTCAAGGCGATATTAAAGTAAGCACCCATGAAGCCGTATACGACGAAAATCAAGTCGTGGTAAAATCAGCTAATAAAACGCTGCCAAACTTAGCCTACTTTGCGCCTAAAAATACTTTATTTTTTCAAAACGGAGAAGATTTGTACGCCAAGTACCAACACACCAAAAGTTATTTAAAGGAACTTGATCCACAGTTAGCTTTAGTTTTTGAGGGCTTAATTCGCGCCCAAGCTGAAAACTGGTTTGGCGTTGATTTTGATTTCGAACAAGATTTCTTAACCCTAATCCGAGGACCGTACGCCTTTTTACTCGATTTCAATCAAGGACTAGAAATTGGATTTATTACCACGCTTGGCACGAACCAAGATCCTGAAGCCATTAACCAACTGATTCAAAAAGCCCAGTCACGCTTCACCCCTATCACAGAAGAAGTGGAACTACCCGATGGAAGTACGCGCGCTGAACTGATTGCCAGCGACCCACAAAATTTGCCTATTACGCAGAGCGAACTGCTGGGGCAAATTTATTACAGTTCAAACAAAGACGACGGCAGCATTAATTTTAGTTACACCCAAATAGGTGAATACTTAGTGATGGCCAATCGTGTAAACCTAATTGAAAAAATTATTACTACGCACAGCGATGCCGATAGCAGCTTGGCCGCTAATGATGATTTTAGAAATAGTGTGCTATATGAATTCGGCTCAGCAGAAGTCTATGGATTTCTAAACGCTTCAAAGTTAAACCAGTTACTTTTTTATTGGCAAGAAACACAAAGCGTTGAAACCAATTTTAATTTAAACGCCTTACAAACACTAAGAAACATAACGTTCTCGCGACAAGTTTTCCCGGAAGTCATGTACCTAAAGCTACGCGCTTTTTTTAACGAATCATAAGCATGCTCAAAATAGGATTTGTCATGCTAGTCATCGCCTTAATTGGCGGTGCGGCTTATGCATGGTTTGTCCCCAGAGCCGTTACCAAAGAAGCCGTACCGGTTCAACCAGAATCAATAAAAACGGCTTTATTTGCGGGCGGGTGTTTTTGGTGTACTGAAAGTGATTTTGAAAAACTAGACGGCGTCATTGAAGCCATTTCTGGGTACAGTGGCGGTACAGCCGAAACGGCCACCTACGACCAAACCTCTAGTAAAACCACAGACCACCGTGAAGTTGTTCAAGTGCAATACGATACCACTAAACTTTCTTACAAAGATTTAGCGGACTATCATTTACGCCACGTTAATCCAACCGACAACCAGGGACAATTTGTCGATCGTGGGTTTGTCTACTCCCCCGCCCTGTTTTATGAAACCTTGGCCGAAAAACAAGCTGCCGAGATGGCCGTAGCCGAAGTAGAAACTCAAAATATTTTTGCCTCCGCGCTAAATATAGCTATTGAAGAAGCAGCTCCGTTTTATCCAGCGGAAACCTACCACCAAGATTATTACCTTAAAAATCC
>CAJQJI010000011.1 GCA_905478675.1 Candidatus Altimarinota bacterium | reverse complement strand
TATCACTTTCACCCTGACCGATTTCATTATTCTAACCTTGGCCTTATTCCGACTTAATCAATTATTTGTGTACGACCAAGCTACACAATTTATACGCGACTTATTTGTCGATATTAAAGAAAAACATCACCACCTAGAACGGCATCAAAAACCGTTCGGTTTAGAGCGATCTTTCTCTGACATTTTTGCCTGCCCGTGGTGCTTTAGTCTATGGGGCGGATCTATTTTTGTTTGGGCCTACATTATGTATCCAGGCATTATGCTTTACGTAGCTTTGCTCCTCGCTTTATCAGGCGTGGCGACCTATTTACAATTAGGCGCTAATTTACTTGGTTCGAAAGCCGAACACCAAAAAATGATAGTGGAACGTGAACGTCACTAATCTTTATGGAAACTTTAAATGCCACTGCTGTAGAATTTTTAAAAGACCTGCCGCCCATTCAAATGGCTTTGGTGGCGGGTTTATTTACCTGGAGTATTACGGCCTTAGGGGCTGCATTAGTTTTTTTTACAAAAGGACTCAATCGTAAGTTTTTTGATGCCATGCTCGGCTTTGCCGCTGGCGTCATGATTGCGGCGAGTTTTTGGTCACTCTTAGCCCCGGCTATTGAAATGAGTGAAGAAGTAAGTGCTTTACCCAAATGGGTTCCCGCCTTGGTAGGATTTATAAGTGGTGGCTTATTTCTGGCGGTGATTGATAAAGTACTCCCCCACCTGCACCCAGGTTTAAAACAAGCCGAAGGGATTAAAACCAAATGGCAACGAAGCGTCTTACTCGTGCTCGCTATCACGCTTCATAACATTCCAGAAGGGTTAGCCATTGGCGTTGCCTTTGGGGCCGTCGCATACGGTTTAGAATCTGCCACGCTTGGAGCCGCCGTCGCGTTGGCCATTGGGATTGGACTCCAGAATTTCCCAGAGGGCGCGGCCGTTTCGTTTCCCCTACGACGCGAAGGCATGTCTAAACTAAAATCGTTTAGTTATGGTCAGGCTTCTGGGATTGTGGAACCTTTTGCCGCCGTCCTTGGAGCGGTCGCCGTTATTACCATGCAACCCATTTTACCCTACGCTTTAGCCTTTGCCGCGGGCGCGATGATTTTTGTCGTCGTCGAAGAATTGATTCCAGAATCACAACAAGAAAAAAACACTGATATTGCGACCATTGCGACTTTAGTGGGCTTTAGCGTAATGATGACCTTAGATGTAGCGTTAGGTTAAGTTAGCCGAGCAAAGCCCCGCGTCAGGTGCCTTTTCGCCGAAACCCCAAAAAATAGTTCCGCGAAGGCGGGAGGCCTAAACTTTTTTTGGAGACGAGGGATTTAGGAATCTTGAAGCTTTATTGGCTTGCCAAGAAACGGAAAGATGTACAAAATTCCGCTGTCATGCCCGAAATGCCCGAAGTCGAAGTCGTTCGTCGCCAACTAGAGGCGCATATATTAAATCGAGAAATTGAATCGGTTGATTTATTACACTCCAAAATAACGCGTAAAAATCCTGAGTTTAAAGAATTCATGGTTGGGAAGCATTTCTCTAAAATTGAAAGAATCGGCAAACTGCTTACTTTTACCGTTTCAAATAATCAAACCAGTCAACCTGAACCCGTTTATATGTTGGCGCATTTAAAAATGACCGGGCAATTTATTTTTGTTGATGAAAACCAAAAAATAGGGGGCGGACACAGCCTCACCGCCGCTGATTTTGAATTACCCCACAAACACACTCGAGTGGTTTTTAACTTTAAAGACGGATCGGCACTCTACTTTAATGACATGCGCTTGTTTGGCTATTTACAACTGGTAAGCCCTGCAGAAAAAGAAAAAATCTGGAATAATTATGGCATTGAACCTGGGCGAGACAATTACACTTGGGATAATTTTAAAGCTATTTTTAAAAACCGAAAAACGTCGCTCAAAGCGTTATTACTCAACCAAAAGGTTATTTCAGGGCTCGGCAATATTTATGTCGATGAAGCCTGTTTTCGCGCTGGGGTACTCCCCTTTCGAGCCGCCAACAGTCTTACCACTGCTGAAAAAAAAGCCCTCTTCAAACACTGTTCTGATGTGATGATGGAATCCATCGAACGTGGTGGAACAACCTTTTATAGCTTTCTGTCTGCGGACGGAAAAAAAGGTAACTTCTCAGACGAACTAGAAGTTTTTGATCGCGCTGGTCAGCCTTGCTACAAATGCGGCAATATTATTTCCAAAATAAAACATGCGGGTCGGGGCACCCACTTTTGTTCAACCTGTCAAAAGTAGTCCTAAAAAATACTATTGAGTCCCATTCCCAGTAAACCAAGAATTAAGCCCATACCGCCACAAACACCACCAATCAGCCAAAAACGCATAACAATTTGGGTTTCAGACCAGCCCACTTTTTCAAAGTGATGATGAATCGGGGCAATATGAAATAATTTTTTCTTAAACTTCTTTTTCCAAAAAAGTTGCAGGGCCACCGAGACCGTTTCAATCACAAAGACTAACCCCACCACCGCTAAAATTAAAACCGCGTTAGTCATTAAGGCAATCACCCCAAGGGTCGCGCCTAACGCTAAGCTGCCCGTATCCCCCATATAAACCGAGGCTGGTGGCACATTAAACCATAAAAACGCCAACAAGGCGGCCACAATTACCATACAAAAGGCGGCTAAAATTGGCAGACCATAAAAATAAGCGATCGCGCCAAACACACTAAAACTAATCGCTAGTAAGCCACCGGCTAAACCATCCAAACCATCGGTTAAATTAACCGAATTAGAGACCCCCACTAAAATAAACACAAACAAAGGCGCGTACCAATACCCAATATCAAAATCACCAATGCCAGGCACATGCAATAGTGAATAGTCTAACTTAAAGGTGAACCAAATAGCCCCCAATACCGCAAACAAAAACAAGCTCCAAAACTTTACCCGCGCCGATAAACCTTTGTGTTTCGATTTCTCAGTAATATTTAAATAATCATCTACCACGCCTAATACCCCCACAAATAAAAGAGTCGCAAGCGGCAAATAGGTTTCACCTCGATTTAACAGTGAAGACTCCACCACTCCAAAATAAGCCAGTACGCGTGAAAGCATAACCGTAACCAGCACCGCTAAAATAATCACAATACCGCCCATTGTCGGCGTGCCCTTTTTATGCGCGTGCAAAAAACTCATTAGTTTCCCGCCCGATAAACCTTCATCTCTAATTTTTTGGGTCAGTTTATATTTTTGAATCAAACGAATAAAACTAGGGTAAACCCCCACCGCTAATACAAACGTAAATAAGCAGTACGCAAAGATTTGAAACAAGTTTGCCGCATGAATCGATTCCATATAGTTTAAATTATTCTCTGTAAATGCCAGTGATACTCATCTTCTCCAGCGTTTTCAAACCCGTTTAAATCATAAAAGGCTTTTGCGGAAGAGTTTACTTTTAACACACTCAAACGCAATGCTTTGACGGTAATTGTGGTTTCAAGCAGCGTCGTTCCGAGTCCTAACGACTGATACGCTGGATGAATATAAAACGAAAAAAGATTGGTATGATCTTCGGCTTCCACCAAACAATAGATGCCCACGGTTTCTTTTTCTATTTCCACTAAATAAATGCCCCCTTGAGCTAACTCTTGCGCCACAAATTTGCGTTGCTCATTTTCTCTCCAGCCCCAAACGGCTTCGGTGTAGCGTTTAAAGGCTAACTTTTTTAAAGTAAAAACCGTTTCATGATCGGCTGGAGTGGCTAAAAAAACGCGCGGTAGCGCCAAGCCTAAACCTAAAATCATAAAGAAACTGATCGACAACGGCGTCATATCAAAAATAGTCGCCAACAACATCAAGGGCGTAAACGCTAGGAGCAAAGCCCGTAGTGGCGTCGCCGCCATTCGATAATAAAATCCAAAAAATAAGCCCCACAACGCCAACCCAATAAAACCAAGTTGCGCCGCTACGTCGAACGGCACACTTTCGGCAATTAAGGCTTGGTCGTTATTATTGACGGCTAAATTTTTAGCTCGAGCGGCGGGTCCTAGTTCGCCAAGATTCCCTAAAAATGGCTTTTCTAAGGCTTTATTCAAAGCTTCTATCGGGCGAGTAAAGTGATCTGAATCACTAATTCGAACAATATTCTTGTTCATTACTTTTAAGTCTCCCAAAACCGCTTTACTCAATGTAAATTTCGCCATACCGGTTAACACAATCAGCACTAATAGTAAGGCGGCAAACTTATCCGTAGTCCAGCGAAAGGTCGGCCATTTAAAGAATCCCTTAAGCGCCAAACCAGCGGCCATGATGAGTAACAAAAACGCGCCAAGCAAGGCCGCACGACTCCCACTTTGATAAATACCAACCAGAAGCAGAGTGATCACGGCCAGCTTTACGCTTAGAAAGAGAGCCTTATTTGATAATTTGTAATTCGCAATTTGTAATTCAAAAAACAAGCTGTACCACAACGCCAACACCGCTAAATGCGCGTATTCAACTGGCCCCGAACTAGTGCCTTGCAAACGAATGAAATCCCCTACTTCGTGGTACAGCGGAATCGATTGACCGGGCACCCAACTAGAGATGGTGTTTGAGTACCACCCAGAAAGCACTTCATAGCCACTAGCGAATTTTGCCCAAAGCCCAAACAGCGTACTAACAACGGTTCCAAGTACCAGTCCGGTGCAAAAATTGTGGAAAACTTGAATCCCCTTTTTATACCCATTCTTCCCAGATTTAAGCGATATTTTCCACAAAGCGTATCCCAACAACATGGCAACAAAGCCCAGACCCAAGTAACGATACGCCATCAAAGCGGTGTGCAAATCTTTATTTATAAGGCTTAAAAAAAGCCCCCATACTAAAAACAAACAAGCGTATAACGCCGGAGACTGGGTTAAAGTTTTTACGTTGAGCTTGGGTATCACTAAATTTTTTCGAGCCTGCCAGAACGCCCCTAAAACTAAAAATAAAACCAAGCCTAACAAAACTTCTTTCCACCACCGAATTTCGGTTGGTAAAAAGACGGTTAAGGCCCCATGCAAAGGCAGACCAAACCCTAAAATAAATAACAAAATGGTATTCATACGTTGTAGCATCAATCACATTCTAAACTGTCTTTTACTTGAAGTCACTCGCAGGATCTTTTAAAAAAAGACTACAACTTTCATTTAAAGCCCACAAATATAGAAAAAAAACTAACCTATTACATACCAAGAGTTTATTACAAAGGTGAAACGAACGCTTATCTTGAAAAGCATAATTCACACGCTTATTACTATGTAGACATTGTGCATGATTCTAGTGAGGTCTGGTGGGGGTTTCATCTTAAACTACCAGAAGGTATGCACTGGAAAGCGGGTGATCACTATGGAGGTTTAGGCTCTGATCATCATGAAAGTTCGCAGAGCTTTGATGAATTTCTTAAAAAACCGCAGCACGAGCTCCCCGAAAAAGAACACGCCAAAGCCATAAAACTTATTAACGAGGCCATAGAAGCTAAAAAAAAGTAAAAAGTTCTCAACAGATTCTTGCTTGAAGTCACCCTGCACAAATTACCACTTATAATTAATGAAAAAATTTATCCTTGTTCTCGCGTTATCGCTTATAACCACTTCAAGCAGCTTTGCAGCTCAACTTGAAACACAAGTAGTCGATCTAAACCACCAAACGCTGCCTAAAAACGCCGTTCGAGTGCCGTTTGTACAACTCAACTTAACCGCCATTGATGGCCCGATTGAAATAAACAGCTTAACCGTCACGCGAACGGGCCTATCTTCAAACGAAGACTTTGGTAGTATTTGGGCCGAAACCAAGAACTACAAACGAACCCAATCGAGAGAACTTAATAATGATGATGTAGCCGAACTAAGCTTTAGAACTCCGCTGCTTATTGAAGAAGATCAAACCGAAACCTTAACCATTTACGCCAACCTTGAATTTGAAAGTGGTGGCCGAACGGGCGCCTTAAGCGTAACCGCCATAAACCATACTGGCACTGAAACCACCGCTCCACAAAGCCCCGAAAAAGAGCTTCCGGTTATCACCGAAAGCCAAAGTCATTATGATCGGACAAAGTTTAAAATTCGTTGTGTGAATCAGCAGTGTCAATTAGTACCACGGAACTAGCCTCGGTACTCTAAAAACTCTTCTCCAATTCGTAATTGGTCGCCCGGTTCGGCGCCCATTTTTTCCAGTTCCTTCACAATCCCCCATTTACGCAGTACATCGTACACGCGTTCTTGTCCTTCGGCATTTTCCCAATCGGTTTGTCGACCAATTTGCAGTAAACGAGTGTTGGTTAAGCCCCACCAGTTTTCTTTTTTCTCAATTTTAACGTGTCGTGAATCATCGTGTTCCCCCGGTCTAAATTCAACCGCTTTATTTTGGTCTTCTTCGGCTATTTCGTAAGTACGTTCTTCTGGAATTTCGTGCACTAAGTGTTTCAGCAAAGTATCCATACCGGTATGGGTGGCCGCTGAAATTAAAAATGGTTTCACTTCAAATTTGGCCTCAAACTCTTGAGCTACAAAATTTTGTAACGCTTCATCCACCGTATCTATTTTACAAAGCACCGGCACAAAAGGTTTCGCCGCTAACTCTGGTGAAAAACTTTCGAGTTCTTTTCGAATAATTTCAAAATCTTTTAATGGCGTATCCGAATTAACATCCACTAATTGCAACACCATTCGCGCCCGTTCAATATGTCGTAAGAATTGATGCCCAAGCCCTTTCCCTTCACTTGCCCCTTCAATTAATCCAGGGACATCCACAAACACTAATTCTCGTTCATCAAACTGACACACCCCTAAATTAGGCACTAAGGTCGTAAAATGATACTCCGCAACTTTTGGTTTCGCGTTTGAAACCACCGAAATAAAAGTTGATTTACCCACACTTGGGTAGCCCACTAAAGCCACGTCCGCCACGAGCTTGAGTTCTAATTCCACGGCAAAGTGTTCCCCAATATCGCCTTTTTCGGCAAAAGCTGGTGCCTGACGCACAGAGTTTACAAACCCTGCATTCCCTTTCCCTCCAATCCCACCTTGGGCCAGTTTTACTTTTTGGTTGAGCTCGGTTAAGTCGGCTAACACACGCCCGGTTTCTTGTTCGCGAATAATGGTTCC
Organism: Candidatus Altimarinota bacterium; assembly: GCA_905478675.1. Taxonomy (GTDB): domain Bacteria; phylum Patescibacteriota; class Gracilibacteria; order UBA4473; family UBA4473; genus JAACPJ01. Next base: position 1,712 of record CAJQJI010000011.1, on the reverse strand, counting down.
TTGAGGTACCCGAATCACTAAATCTTCCCCAGATCGTCCTGTCTGCAGTTTTTGCCCTCCCGGTTTGCCGGGTTCAGCTTTAAATTCTTTTTTATTCCGAAAATCTGAAAGCGTATGAATATTATTCACCGTTTCAAACCATACATCTCCGCCGCGGCCCCCGTTGCCACCATCCGGACCGCCTTTAGGAATAAACTTCTCGCGTCGAAAGTGGACGGCGCCGTCCCCTCCTTTTCCCGCCGTGAATTCGATTTTCGCTTCATCAATAAACATCACCTTTATTGATACTTGCCGACATTAATTTAGCAAGACAGCCCGCGCTTAAATAAAAACACCCCGCCAAGGCGAGGTGCTTAATTTAATTTTTAAAGTGAAGACTTAAGCTACTTTTTTAGCTTTTTTAGCCACATCCGCTACTTGGTCAAAAACCGCTGGGTAGTTAATGGCTAGTTCAGATAAAGATTTTCGATCAATTTCCATTCGAGCGTGTAACCATTGATTTTTAACTTCAGAGTATCGTTGACCTCTTTGTTTAAGCGCTGTGTTAATACGAGAAATCCATAAAGCCCGCATATCACGTTTTTTTTGCTTTCGACCAACGTAGGCGTTGGTTCCAGATTTCATCATCGCTTGCATAGCGATGCGGAACACTGAATTCCGTTTACCACGGAAACCTTTGGTTTCTTTTAAAACCTTTTTATGTCGATTACGTGAGGCAACACCGCCTTTTACTCTTACCATGTTAAGTTAATTAAATTTTGTTGAACTATTTAGAAATTTTAAGCATTCGAGCAATCATTGTCATGTGACCTTTAGGAGCCGCAACCCCACCACGGTCTGATTTAAGCGCTCGGCTATTTTTTGAACTCAAAAGATGTTTCTTACAAGATCGTTCGAACATTACTTTACCGCTACCAGTAACTTTAGTTCGTTTTTTAAGGCCTGAATGAGTCTTTTGTTTCATGTTATATATGCAATAATCTGCCAGAATCTAAGCATTGAGAAAAGATTGTCAAACTAAGTTTAAGTGATAAATCCACTTTCTTTTGTTTTAAGGTTTTAACTCTGTGAATTTTTAGGCACCGGTTTTAAAACCGCTACAATTTGAAAACCAGAAAACTTAGGTTCTTGTTCTACAATTCCAAAATCTTTTAAAGTGGCCAAAAAGCCTTTCATTTTATCAATGGCTAAATACTTATGCGCTTTTTCTCGTCCGCGCATAACCATTTGTACTCGCACTGGGTGTTGATCTAATAAGAATTCTTCAGCTTTTTTCCGTTGACGCTCCATATCACCGGGCCCAATTCTAAAACTTAAACGAATCCCTTTAATTTCATGACTTTTGGTCGCTTTTTTCTGGGCTTTTTCTTTTTTTTGTTCGTTATAAAGGAATTTCCCAAAATCAATAATTTTAGCCACTGGCGGTTTAGCGTTAGGTGAAATTTCCACCAAATCAACGCCCGCTTCTTTCGCTTTTTCTAACGCTTCAGTGGTTGGCATAACACCAATCATTTCCCCTTGTTCGTCTACGACTCGAACTTCTTCAGCTCGAATACGCTCGTTAACCTTTTGCTTAGGGATTCTTTTAGGGGCGTTTCCACGATTCCGACCTCGACGATATGAGACAGCTATGTTAAAAAAATTTAAATTCGAGAACATCTTAGCCCTCGACCCTATTGTGTCAATAAGCCTGATGAGCAAATAAAAACAGC
>CAJQJI010000010.1 GCA_905478675.1 Candidatus Altimarinota bacterium | reverse complement strand
ACCACAACCGGTGTGCACCGTTTGTACCAAATGATGAAAGAGGGAACGCTTAAAATTCCAGCCATTAATGTAAATGATTCCGTTACTAAATCTAAATTTGATAATTTATATGGTTGTCGAGAGAGTTTAGTAGACGCGATTAAGCGGGCCACTGATGTTATGATTTCGGGGAAGGTTGCCGTAGTAGCCGGTTTTGGAGATGTCGGAAAGGGAACAGCCCAAAGTTTAAGAAACAATGGCGCACGTGTGATTGTAACTGAGATTGATCCCATCTGTGCCTTGCAAGCCAGTATGGAAGGCTACGAAGTGGCGACGATGAACCAAGCCGCGCTAGAAGGGGATATTTTTGTAACAGCAACGGGCTGTTGTGATGTAATTACCCGAGCGCATATGGATAAAATGAAACACAACGCGATTGTGTGTAATATCGGGCATTTTGATTCAGAAATTGAAATTGCCGGTATCCGAGACTGTGAGTGGGATGAAATTAAGCCGCAAGTACATCATGTGACTTTTCCTGATGGGAAAAAAATTATTGTCTTGGCCGAGGGACGATTAGTGAATTTAGGCTGTGCAACTGGGCATCCAAGCTTTGTCATGTCGTGTAGTTTTGCCAATCAAACCTTAGCGCAAATGGAATTATGGCAGAAGTCAGACGAGTATCCTGTGGGCGTTTATACCCTACCAAAACATTTAGATGAAAAAGTAGCCGCGCTACATTTACCCAAATTAGGGATTAAGTTAGATACTCTAACCAAAGCGCAGTCAGATTATTTAGGGGTGAATAATACGGGGCCGTTTAAGCCGGATCATTATCGATACTAATCTTTTTGGTTCGAGGGTGCATTTAGCAACATTCTAAAAAAGGGGAGTTTGATTTTTGAGGTGTAGTCATGGATTGACTTCTGCAAAAAAATGGCTATTTATTGTCTGATGTGTGAGGCTGCTAAAAACTTATCGCGAGAAGAAATCGAAGTAGTTGCGTCTACTTTAAAAATTTTAATGTGGGAATGTCCTCGTGAGAATGGACGTCTTGTTCTTCGACCAGCCTTTTTATTTCGTAGAGCTTGGCCGTCCGTTATCAAGGCGCAGTTAATGGCTTTAGAGGGAATAATAGAGCCAAGTGTGCTAGGGGTAACACTGGAGGAGCGAAACAAATCTATTGAAGAATTAAAAAAAGTTTATAAGACAGCGTGTGATCAATTTATGGCCAATGTCTTGGTGGCATAAAATCACTTTGACAAAACCTTTAAAACGCCTAAATTCGGGCAGAATTAATTTAAAATAATTAAACATGGCAACTAAGAAAGCCGGTGGTAGTACCAAGAATGGTAGAGATTCAAATGCTAAACGACGAGGCGTCAAACGTTTCGGTTCAGAAAAAGTAAATGCAGGTGAAATTATTATCCGTCAAAAAGGAACAAAATTCCGTCCTGGTAATGGGGTTGATATGGGGAAAGATTTTACGATCTACGCAAAAGTTGACGGAGAAGTAAGTTTTACTGAACAGTCAGTTACTCGATTTGACGGTCGACGATACGAACGAAAATTTGTCCACGTTTCGTAAGTAAATCATAAATTTAGATTTTACAATTAAACCAGCGTTAACGCTGGTTTTTTTTTGTTTTTAGGTGTGGTATAGTTAGTTGATTTTAAAAAAATGCTCGAATTTGCTTTATCGGTTTCGGCTATTATAACGTCTCCGCTGTACTGGTTTATTGCCTTTGTGGCTCAGATGTTTTTTCAATATTTTTTAGCCAAACGGTTACGGCATGATCACGCTTGGTTTGCTTTTGTTCCGCTCTTAAGCTTGATTCAATGGTTCCAAATGGGGCGTGTTTCAGCCTTTAATATTTTATGGCTCTTTTTGCCGGTGGTGGGATGGTTTATTCTGTTTCCGTATAAATGGATTCGAGCGACAATTAATATTTCTGAAAGAGGCGGGGAACGAGGCAGTTATTGTATTTTGTTTTTATTACCTGTTGTAAAAACAGCGGCACTTATTCGTTTATCACTGAAACGTGGTTTTTGGGTAAAAACCAGTACCGAGGCCAAAGTGATTGAAAAGATTATGAAAGGCTTAGATTCAAAGCACTCGATTGATGATTTAAGAAAATTTGCCTTAAAACACGGTATTAGTGTGGACGATTTTGAAAGTGGCGTGGATAAAGCGCTAACAATTCAAAATAATAAGCTTCAGCTTTCATATGAAAAATATAGTCTCCCTGTTGGGTTTAATATGAGCCTGTTAGTACTAGTAGTAGTCTTTAATGCGCTGGTTTTTGTGGGAGTGATAAAAAATGGAATAGGGGGGCTGACGGGTAATTTGATTGAATTAGGGCGTGATCGGGTGCCAGCGGAGCCCGTATTTGTGTTGCCGGCTGAAGCGGCGCCGTTTAGCTCTATTCTGCAGGTAAAATCAGAGTCTGTTGTTGGGGAAACGGTCTTTTATGAGGGGGAGATTTTAAAGGGCGAGTTTACTGTACTTAAAGGGGACTGGGTTTACGCCGTAGATGAACATTTCAAGGTGCTTGAAATTTTACCTGTGTTCGAGAGCGCAGAGGCCCCATTAGGTTATAAAGTGGGTACACGATTGGGGCTTGAAAGGGTAGCGTTTTTGGTTGAAACGGATTCGTTGGCGGCGAAAAACAAACAAGCCTTAGATTTAGAAGCGATTGGGGTTGAAAATCAGCCACTCATTGTAATTACTGATCATGATGAGAGTTTAACGGCTCGAAATCGAGAAATACTGGCTACTATTTATCGAGATTCGTTGGGATCGACCGACCCGCTTTATGTATATGACAGCCAGTTAAATTTAATTAATGCCGCTAAAATAAAATACTTAATTGATTCAAGTAGAAATTCAGTTGAACAGGTTCACGCTGGGAGCCAAGTGGAATTAGTGCTCGAGTTTGCTCGTGATTATTCAACCAAGTCAGCCTACTTATCAACGGTTAAAGATCTTAATTTATTTAAAGATTATCTGCGTTTAATGGATTTATGATAAACTGTAGACCATGTCTCAAAAATTATCGTTTGGTTTAATCGCCGATGGAAATCGGCGCTGGGCAAAATCAGAGCATTTACCCGTCGCAGAAGGCCATAAAACCGGCTTTGCGGTAGTAAAGGATGTGGTTTTACCAGCCCTCTATGATAATCCTGATTGGGAGACTTTAGTGGTGTATGGGTTTTCTACCGAAAACTGGAAGCGTTCCCCCAAAGAGGTGGCGGATTTAATGAAGCTGTATCTGCAAATGGCCGAAGAGTGGCCCACTGAGATTAGAAAAAAAGAAATTAAGTTTGTGCATGCCGGTCGAAAAGATCGTTTGCCGTCGCCGTTGTTGAAAAAGTTGGCGGCTTTACAGGAAGAAACAAAAAACAATTATAAATTTACGTTGGTCTTATGTTTGGATTACGGCAGCCAAGATGAGATTGCACGGGCCGTAGAAGCGGGCGGAAAAGACTTTGTAAAGCATTTAGAGGTGCCGCCGTTGGATTTAATTTTAAGAACGGGAGGCGAACATCGTTTAAGTAATTTTTGTTTGTACCAAGCCGCTTACGCCGAATTTAATTTCCACCCTAAAAAGTTACCAGCGCTTGGGGTAGAAGATATGCATAAGGTGTTAGCCGAATTTGCGGAACGTCAGCGACGTAAAGGGCAGTAGTAACGGAGCAACAGAGCAACGAAATGGTTAAGTTTAAAGAAGTGTTACTTTTACCATTTTGCATTCAGGGATATCTAACACTTCAAAACTGTAGAAAGTTGAGCCTGAGCCACAAAGATTGATTTTATCTTTGTGCTGAGAATTAATTATTTTTGAATAATTATTTTGTTCAAAAAGTTGGTTAAAAGTATTTCCACAATCTTTTAAATCTCGACTTTGAATGAGCTTTTGAGATTGCACTTGATTGAATTTTTGGAGGTGGCTATAGGCTTGGTTCGTTGGTTGCTTGAAATCTGGAAAGTATAAATAGAGGTCAGTGCCAGAAAAATTAAAATTAAGGGGCTCAATCACTTCCCCAAAGCCGGTGCCCAATGCGCAGGGTGCCGCTTGCATAAAAAAGGGGATATCTTTCCCCAGCTCGCCAAGCTGGCTAATAAGCTCGCTGGGCACGGCTCCAAGTTCAAAAAGCTGGTAGTACGCTTGTATAAAACTCGCGGCATTAGAACTTCCACCACCGAGGCCAGCGCCACTGGGAATAATTTTATTAACCGTGATTTTGACCGGACGTGGGTTTGCAAGGCACTGCCAAGCTTTATAAATTAAATTATTCTCAGGTAGGCAATTAAAGTCGCCTAAGAGGTGAAAAGTCTCGGCTTTTTCAAGCGTGAGTGCGTCGCCCCAATTTAATTTGTGGTAAATGGTTTCAAGTTCATGAAACGACGCGTCTGGTTCTTTAGGGCGCACGTCGAGGGTTAAATTGATTTTAGCCGGTGAAAAAATTTGAATCATGCGTGTAGGGTCACTAGCACGAAACTTCTCATCCCGAGACCTCTGCCGACTTCGTTTAATTTCTCACCAGTGGTGTAAGTTAGTCCAATCTGCGTAGGCTTTAGTGAGAGCTGCTCGGCTATATTTTTAATAATCGCGTCGTGCTGTGGCGCTATTTTGGGTTGTGCGCCTTCGAGTGAAATTAAAAGTTGTTTGATTTTAGGGGTGTGGCCTTTGTGGTTTAAATGCGCGAGAGTGGCTTCTAAATAAGCTTTTGAATTTGTTTCTCCGGCCGCACAAATAGGGGCCGCAATCGGATCAAAAGTGGTGTCGCCATAGGCCGACAGCAGCGCGTTGCAAAGCGCGTGAAAAATTAAATCGCCGTCAGAATTTCCGTCCGAGCTGAGTGTGCCTTGACTCATGTCCACACCTCCAAGCCTGAAAGGTTTTTGGGCATCAAAATCAGGGGCAAAGCGGTGAGCGTCTTCGCCTAAACCAATTTTTAAACCAGCGGGCAGGTAAAAATCCGAAGCAAAGGTAATTTTTGTGTTACGAGGATCACATTCATAAATATGGATGGGCTCGCCTGTTAAAGCGAGTAGTTCGGCCTCGTCCTTTGGTTCGGCTGTAAAGCCGAGACCGGTCTCCTCCGATTGAGTTGAACCTTGAGACCGGTCTCTAAACGTATCAAGCGCTTTTATAAAAGTGCTAAGGGTAGAAATTTGCGGTGTTTGTGATTCAAAAATTTGTTCACGATCTAAAAAATTATTCACAATACCGTTTTTTGTAACTTCTTTAATGGCATTCGGAGTAAAAAAACCAAAAATCAAATTCTTCTTATCTTTGGCTTGCTCAAGTCCCGCTGCTAGGTCGGCGCTAGAAAGAAAAGGATTAGCGGCGTTGTGCACGATTATTCGTACATTCTCATCATAATATTGGGCGCTGTGTTCAAGCCCCGCTTTCACCGACTCAAACCGGCTATCTCCACCGTTAATAGCGCCTTTGATTTTGCCGACGACTTCGACTTCTTTGCCAACGACCCAAATTTCATCAACCGCACTGGTTGCTTGAAAGGTCTTTAAGGTGGCTTCTAAAACCGTTTGTTGCCCGAGCTGCGCCACAAGCTTATCAAATCCACAGCGAGTTGATTCTCCAGCGGCCATAATGAGTGCGATATTTTTCATCTTTACGGTTTATGAATTAAAGACTTCGCCATAGCGCGTGCACTTTGGTCAACTTCGTAAATATGTTCGAGGCTTTCAAGTGGTTTAACTCTGGTTTGGCTGGTGACGGCTTCGAGTATTTCAAAAATTCGCAGAAAAGAAATTTCTCCGCGAATAAAGGCATTGCGAGCTTCTTCATTAACGGCATTAAAGACCGTGGGTAAATTTTGCATATGAGCCGCACAGTGTTCTAGTACTTGCAGCGTTCTAAAAGTTGATTTGTCAGGCGTTCTGAAGTTTAAGTCAAGGGCGCTAAAATCTGGTGAGGGGAGCCCGCATTCAGATCGCTCGGGGTAATTAAGCGCATACGCAATCGGGAGTTGCATGCTGGGCGGTGATAATTGCGCGATAATAGAGCTATCGGCAAACTGAACCATCGAGTGCACGACGGATTGTGGGTGTATTACAATTTCGACTTGGTCTTTAGTGGCCTCAAATAAGTGCATGGCTTCAAAAAATTCTAAACACTTGTTGGCGAGCGTAGCTGAATCAATCGTTATGCCGGCCCCCATGTCCCAATTAGGATGTTCAAGTGCTTGATGAGGCGTAACCGTGCTTAGGTCTGTTTGCCCAAAAAACGGGCCGCCCGAGCAGGTGAGATAAATTTTATGAAACGGCTTTATCTCGGTGCGATCGTTTATTAAGCACTGCCAAATAGCGGAGTGTTCTGAATCAACTGGAATAATGGGGGCACGACGTTCCTGGCTGAGGGCCATTACAAAATCACCAGCGGCAACTAAGCTTTCTTTGTTGGCTAAAGCGAGTGGTAAGTTAGATTCGAGTGTGGCCAGTGTAAAGCGAAGCCCGGCAAAGCCACTAACAGCATTTAGGACTATGTCGGGCTCACATTGGGCAATAAAAGAAGTAATAACCTCGGTGGTCATTTCCCCTCGGGTATCAAGTACATGCTTAATATTAAGTTCGGCGGCGGTCTTTTTTAAACCTTTAAAACGGCTGCCGGCACTGGCGCCGACAATTTTAAATTGGGCAGGATTCGCCTTTGCTAGTTCGATAGCCGAACGACCTACGGATCCACTGGCCCCGAAAATAATAACTTTTTTCATGCAAATCTTGTTTTTATATAGTCTTTCAAAATTTCAATAAACTGGTTTTCAATAGCATCGCCTTTGAGCCAAACACTTAACTGACCATCAATATAAACGGGGGCTTGGGCTTTTTCCATTTTGCCGGGGAGCGAAATCGCAATATCAGAATTTTTACTTTCGCCCGGGCCATTAACCACGCAGCCCATGACGGCAATATTTAAATTTTCCACGCCAGGGAATTCTTTTTTCCAGTGGCTCAACTCTTGATCAATTAAATTGTTCACGCGTAGGGCTAGGTCTTGAAAAAAAGTACTGGTTGTCCGTCCGCAACCCGGGCACGAAACCACTTTGGGACGGAATCGTTGTAAGTCTAAACTTTGCAAAATTTGCTTACAGACTTCCACTTCTTCACTTCGTGGTACGTTTTTATTGGGCGTCAGCGAAACCCGAATGGTATCGCCAATGTTTTGGTTAAGCAAAATACCGAGCGCCACACTGCTTTGCACAACGCCCTGCAGTCCGCTCCCGGCTTCCGTTAAACCTAAATGGAGACAGTAATCACTTTGTTCGGCGACACTTTGGTAGGCGGCGACCACTTGGTTGACTTCTGAAATTTTAACCGACACTACTATTTGGTTTTTCTTTAAGCCATAACTCTCTGCTAACTGAGCTGAGTTTAAGGCAGATTTTACCATCGCTTTGATAAAAATATTTCCCGCCGCTAGAGGGGTAGGAGACTGCGCATTGAGTTCCATTAGATTGTCTAAAACTTTTTGGTCTAAACTACCGCCATTAACTCCAATGCGTACGGCTTTTTGGTGCTGCACGGCAATTTCTACCATTTCTTTAAAATTGGTGTCATCGGCATTACCCGGATTTATGCGATATTTATCCAAGGCTTGCGCACAATCGGGCACCGCTTTAAGCAGTTTGTTACCGTTAAAATGAAAATCGCCAACGAAGGCCATTGGATTAAGTTCGAACTGAGTTCGAACTCGGGTTATAATTTCAGGCACAGCCTTAGCGGCCGCTTCATCATTGACCGTCATGCGAATAACCTGCGCCCCAGCGTGAGCCAACTCAAGAGCTTGTGCTACTGTGGCGTCAATGTCTGATGTATCGGTATTGGTCATCGATTGAATAACAATCGGGTTATCACCGCCCATTTTCAGGGGACCGATGTGAACCTCGGGCGTTGAACGTGTTTTTTTCATGATCGCAATTCTAAGGGCAGTGGGAAACTAAGGCCTGATTCATCTTTGGTCATAACAATCTCAATTTTTAAATCAGGATTGAAATTTTGGGCGCGGGCAATAACTGGCATTACTAAACTATCTGGTACGGAAGCTCCAGAGGTAAGACCTAAAACCTTGTGATCAAAAATATTGTTCGGTATTTCTTCAACGGTATCATATAAAGCCGAATCGGTACCATACTTTTTAGCCGTCACGACCATTTTATTTGAGTTCGAAGAATTGGTAGAGCCAATCACGGCAATATAATCACAGCTTTCGCTCAGCACTTTTACCGCATCTTGGCGGTTTTGGGTGGCGTAACATAAATCACCAGGTTCTCGTAGATGCGGAATTTTTTCTTTGAGTTTGGCGGTAAGGCGTTTGGTGTCATCCACGGAAAGCGTGGTTTGGGAAAGGACGACGCAGGGGACTGGGTCACCCGAGACCGGTCTCAAAATTTCAGAGAGACCGGTCTCGTCTAAAGCTTCAATATCGGCTTCATTTTCAATTAAAGTCATCGGTGCGACGTCCATCACACCAATAGATTCTTGATGCTGGGCTTGCCCAATGTAAAAAATTTTAAAGCCATCGGTATGAAATTTTTGCGCTTCCCAGTGTACTTTGGTCACCAGCGGACAGGTAGCATCAATAATTCGAATGCCTTTGGTTTCCGCTTTAGCTCGAAAGCTGGGCGCGGTTCCGTGAGCGGATAAAATATAGATCGCGTCGGCTGGAATCGCGTCAACGTCATCGGAGAAAACAACGCCTCGGCTACGAAAAGATTCCACCACGCTACGGTTGTGCACGATCTCATGGTTGACCCAAACCGGGCAATCGTATTTTTTTAAGGCCAGGTCTACAATGGCGATAGCTCGTTCAACGCCGGCACAAAAACCGCGAGGTTGAGCGAGATAAATGGTTTCAATCATCCTTTTATTTGTAGGTAAAAAAACAGCTTTGTCACCTTAGTTGTGCTCAGAAATAATAATCTTTGAATCTAGAGTGAACTCCCTATACTCGAGCACGATGTCAGAGCTACTTGAGTCGATAAATAGTCCGCAGGATTTAAAAGCATTGGATTTAGATCAATTACCAGACCTGTGTGCCGAGATCCGGGCGTTTTTGATTACAAATGCAGCTCAGAATGGTGGGCACTTTGGTTCTAGTTTGGGCGTTGTAGAACTAACGGTGGCTTTGCACTATGTGTTTGATACTCCAACCGACAAACTGGTTTGGGATGTCGGGCATCAAGCCTACGTGCATAAAATCTTAACGGGGCGCCGGAATGAG
>CAJQJI010000009.1 GCA_905478675.1 Candidatus Altimarinota bacterium | reverse complement strand
AATATCGCCTTGTACAAATTTATAATTTTTATGATCTTCAATGTCTCGCAGGTTCTCTAAATTCCCGGCATAAGTGAGCTTATCGACATTTACAATCTGGTAATCACGTTCTTCCAAAATATGACGCACAAAATTACTCCCGATAAAGCCCGCACCACCAGTGACTAATATTTTCATTACTTAAATCTTAGGGCTTTTTTTTGGCTTTTCACCCTGTTTTAAGTAAAAATGCTACGCACGCCGTCATAGCTCAGTGGTAGAGCACAGCCATGGTAAGGCTGGGGTCCTGGGTTCAAATCCCAGTGACGGCTCCAGATTTTAAGTTAAAAAAAAGCCCTGATGATAAATCAGGGCTTTTAAATGAGTCTCAGAGGGAAACCTTAGTTACCAAAACCAAACCAGCCTTTAAGGCTAATCCAGGCGCTCACAAAGAATCCAGCATCTTCATCAGTGCTCGCTTCCGTTTCTACTTCAGCGTTCATGGCTAAATCCGCTTGAACATCGTTCATCATTTCCGCGCCGTCTTCTTTCATTTCGTGCATAGTTTCTGCCATAGCGTCAGCGCCCGCTTCAATTTCTGCGTCGACATCAATCATGATTTCGTTTCCAGTTTCTAGCATCGTTTCTAAGCCGGCTTCGACTTCCGCCCCAAGGTCTGTCATCGACGTTGTGGTTACTTCCATCATGCGTCGGGCGTTAGTTTCTACATTTTCTTCGGCCTGTACTTCAGATTCAACATACATCATGTCTTCATTGGCACGGGCATTATTCTGGCTTTCGACTTGTACTTGAACGTCATCATTAACCATGGCGTCGGCTGTGATGGACGTCGTAACAGCGGCGGTTTGCGCTAAAACTAAAGTAGGACTGATCATTAAAGCGGCGATAAAAGCGGTGTTCGTTATTTTCATTTGTAAATGATTAAAGAGTATTACACTTCATAACATACGTTTGAAAGTACAGAATGCGACAGTTTTTAGTGGCTATTGTATTTATAGCGCTAGCAATTCTTGTAATAATTAATAGGTTTGAAAGGTGAAAACGTACCTACTCGTACTCGGTCGTCATCCAGAACTTTCTCGTGCCGAGCTGCGCGGCAAAGCCGATGAGGTGTTTTATGATGAAGAAAAGAACTTACTGATCGCTGAAAATCTGCAGTTTACAAATCCTCGGTCGTTACCGCGGGGCGAAGAACAGTTGTTTATTGATCAACTAGGGGGCACAATTCGAATGGCCGAAGTCGTGGGCGAATTTTTTGATAAAACCAAGTTACAACAAGCTATTTGGAAGCGCATTGAAGCGGCCGAAAAGTTTAAATGTGGATTTACCGTTTTTGGTGGAGGGAAAAAACTCCTATCAGATCTTATTTTTAGCACAAAAGACCATTTTGATCGCATTCGGGTAGAAAACTATAAGCAAGAAAATTTAACGTCAGGCCAAATTTTTCAACGTCGTATTTTGCAAAAAGGGCACGAGTTTATTATTTGGAAACGTGGGGAGTCTTATTTGCTGTGTGAAACCGTCGCGAATCAAAATTTGAGAAACTACGAATTGCGAGATCGTAAAAAAGATTTTCGCGATGCCAAAATGGGGATGCTACCGCCGAAGTTAGCGCAAATTTTGTTGAACTTGGCCACGGCAGATTTAGAGACCGGTCTCCAAACAGAAATAAAAAATAGAGACCGGTCTCTGACGGTGCTAGACCCTTTTTGCGGGAGTGGAACTGTTAATATTGAAGCGGCGATTGCGGGGTTTAAAACTTTGGGGTCTGATTTAAACGAACGGTTTGTCGGGAAAGCGGCTGAAAATTTTGCGCAAATGGCCGAAAAATTTCGGTATCCGGTTACCAGTACTGAATTTAGAACTAAAAACGCGACGCTTTGCTTAGAAGGGATTGATATGCCGGTTGTGGTGGCGACTGAAGGCTGGCTAGGCGAAAATTTTGAAGCCCGACCGGACCGAGAAACCATTCATAAAAATGCTGGTGAAGTCTTAGATTTATGGCGCCAAGTGCTCAACCATTTAGCCGAAAAAAAAGTAGACGTTATTGCGGGGTGTTTACCCGCGTGGAATCGCGCGGGGAGTAAACAAACCGTGAGTGAAAAATTTTTACTGCACGCTCAAAAACTGGGCTATAAACCCGTGTTGTTTGCTGATGGTAAACCCACTACTTTTTATGAGCGAGAGGATGCCTTTGTCGCCCGAGAAGTGTTTGTCTTAAAACGAACGGCGTAAATGAAGAAAGCATTAATTTAGGGCTTTGACTTAACGCTTATCCCTAGCGTATCAACTAAGGTATGATACGCGATTTAGAAATACAGACTCTTCGTACTTTTACCGAACGCTGGCACGGTGTTAAGGCGTATAAAGATTTAGTGACGCCTTTGTATTTTCCGCATTGTAAAGCCGTGCATACCTTTGGGGTGAAGCCGGCCTTAGATTTATTGTGGGTGTCAAAAAATGGCACCATATTGCGCTGTGATCGTGCCGTTAAAGCGAACCGAATCAAAGCGTGTTTTA
>CAJQJI010000008.1 GCA_905478675.1 Candidatus Altimarinota bacterium | reverse complement strand
TTTAAATTTAATTCATCTTGTGTGGCTTTTAAGTTGGCTTGAGTTGTTTGCAGATCGCTTAAAGTTTGTATGGCGGTCTGTACGCGCGCGTCTTGCGGAAAATTTTGCAGCGTTTGAATAAAAGTTTTTAGGTGATTAATCTGCGGAATTTGTTCTAGCAAGGTTTGGTGGGCTTCAACCTTTGTTTGTCGTATGGCTTGTAATTCTTGGTGTTGAGTCTCAAGGGTTTTGAGTTCGGTTTGCAAGGGAGCTAAGGGGAGGTATTGCTGAGCAAGGGCCTTTTTTCTTTTTTGGTAAGCCGCTTTGGTATTGGCAATCCAGCCATCGACCATAGCGTAATATTGCTGGTCTTTGCCACGGGAGTTGTATTGGTTTGTTCGGTTCAGCCATTGAAAAAATTTTTCATTAGTTCTTTGGCTTTGTAAATATTGTAGCGCTTGTTGTTCTTGTGTAATGAGGGCTTCGTAGGCTGTTTTTTGTTCTAGGGTTAAGCGCTGTACCTGCTTTTCTAAGGCTACATGTTCGGCACTTTTTTGAATGTCAGGAAACTTTTCCTCGGCGGAAGTCTTAGAATCAAAGTGCTCAATTTCACTTAACCAACTTTCACCACTTAGAATTTTAATATTTTGATTAAATTCTTGGGCTTCCGCTAATTTTATTTGTTGCTGCGTTTGGTAGATTTGGCGGTCATAAAAATATTTAAACTCCTTTTGGGCCTTGCTATCATCTGGGCGACCTGCATTTCGGTGTTCCCAGCGTTCACGGTTGGGCATGTAGGTATACTTAGTGTACCCATAGCGATAATTGCCGCCGTAGCCTTGAGCGTGGAAATAATTATCTCGGTATTCTACCCAAGTGTCATTATCAACTTTGGCGGCTTTAAGGTTTTCAAGCTGTTGCTTTAAGGTTTTCAGATTGAGTTTAGCCTGCGGTTTAGATTCTACGAAGTTTTCGTTTAGAAGAGCGCTAAGTTCATTGGGATCATAGGCCTGGGTTAGCTGTTGTAGGGTTAACTTAAAACTTTCAGTTTTAGCGTTCTGCTCTTCTTGGAGTGTACGATGGGCTTGCGCGGCCGCCTGCCCTAAATTTGCGACCCATTGCTTAGCCTCATTTGCTTTTTGGTAAGCGTGATTCCACCAAGCATAAATAGCTTGTGACCAGCCTTTGTATGTTTCCGCAGCATTATTTAGGACTTCGGTTTTGCGTTGGTTGTAAGTAGCTAGGTCGGTTTGATATTGTGCTTCTTCCTCGGCTTGCGTTTCGTAATCGACAATATTTTGTGATTTAACTGGGGGCGTTGGAGCGGGGTTTTTGGTTTCAAAATCGGCTAGGGCTGCACTTTTGGCTTCTTGAGTGAGTCTATAAACGCCTTGGTAGACGCTTTGATTAAACCGATTGTAACTTGGCGGATTTTCTGAGGAAAAAAATGATTGAAAAAAATCGTCGAATTTAGAGGCACTCGGTTTAACGCTTGATTTTCTTTTTATCCATAAGGCATAAAGAGCGGCTAAAGTCGCTCCACTAGCTGGTAAACCCTTGTTTTTACCCCAGTCTTGCCAAACATCATTATTGTTCGGAGGAGTGGCAGAGGGGAGGGGAGTATTGTTTGGGTTGGCTTCGAGTTCCCCCTCATTCCCCAGAGGGCTAGCGGGGTTCGAGCGATTAGCGCCAAAATTTTCTTCAAATAACGCCTCGAGAGCGTTAGCGTCACCAGAGCGTAGTTGGGCTAGGTATTCTAATCGGCGGCGTCTGTAGACGGCATAGGCGCCCGCAAGGGCTAAACCAGAAGTCCCCATCGTTTTGGCTAAAGCCTCCCAGTCGGTAACTAAGGCCCCTGTTTTAAGTTCGCCGTAACTACCATCGATATTAAAATTTTCATCAAAATATTGTAGCACTGTTTCGTCTTGCAGTAGGGCTTGGCTACTGGCAACTTGTAGGGCTTGCCATTGCTCGAGTGAAATAGGGGGTGTTGCAATTTCTTTTGTTGAAGCTTCGCCAATCGTGGGGCTCGCTAAATTTTGCGCATAACTGGTGCTGGTTGCCATTTCACCTAACCCCAACAACGTGAGGGTGGGAGTTTGCCATAAAAACAGTAGTACAAGCCAATAACAAAATTTTTGTGAGCGACGGGTAGTTTGAGACATGAACGTTGGTTAACAGTACGCTGACGTTAAAATCTGCTTTGCGGTCTGCCAAGAGGCGGAGTTCACCAAAACTTCATACAAAAGGGAAAAGAGCGACTTCTTTTTAAATTCTAATTATTCTCGTTTGCGCGGTAGGGGATTTTATCTACAATCGTACGGCTGACGCTACGGAGAGGTGGCTGAGTGGTCGAAAGCGCTTCCCTGCTAAGGAAGTGTGCGGGTAACCGCACCGTGGGTTCGAATCCCATCCTCTCCGCCAGAAAAAACTTTTAAGCCCAAAGGGCCTAAAAGTTTTTTCTTTTGGATTGGACGTGCTTCGAACCCAATTGCCCGAAGGGCGGGTTCGATACGAGGCAATGAGCGTGAAAGCATCCCGAGTCCTCGGGATATTTTCTAAGCGAGTAACGAAGTCACGCTAAAAGCAGGTTGGAACGAAGTGAGTAATCCCATCCTCGTGAAATGTTTAGAAGTCGTTGGACTGTGAGATACCGGCTCTGACAAAATTGATTTGGGATTAAATAAATCGGTTCTCTTAAAACTTTTTGTCTTTTATATCTAAATTACATTATCAACCTCCTTCATCAGTCGATCAGTTTCACCCATAGCGATAATCATCTGTGTATAATGTTTCACGTCGTCAACCGATAGCTCTCGTCCTTTCCGATCTTTGAGCCATTTTTGAGCTGGTTGATAGCCTCCGATGTAAAAATTCCAAGCAATCTCATTCACGCCTTCAAAATACACTGAATCATTGATGTAAACTCGTTGAGTTTCTGGAACATATTTCGGTTTCTCTACTGTCAAATCTGTCCCTCCATCAAATCGAATGTTTTTACTCGCATTTAGTAATGGTGATTCGAGTAAGTGCAGCTCTCGTATTTGTCTCCCAAGTTCTACTAATTGCCAAAAGTTATTTTGCTTAGTTGGGTAGGGGATACGAGGAAAATCAATTTTTAAAAATTCCTTGTAAGTTTCTCGGTATTTTGGACTGTGGAGAACCGCGTAGATGTAGTCGAACAGATCTTCTGGCGTGAAATCTGTTTCTAACTTTAGCTTAAGACTAGCCTCGATTTTTTTGAGAATTTCAGAGTCGAAGTTTGGCTTTCTTTTTTGTTTATTCTCATCAAATAAACCGTCTTCATTGGTTTCGTATAAGTATAGAGGGAAAGTAGAAGTTATTTCACTTGTTTTATTTGATACATATGAACTTTCAATGACTTTTTTTGTAATGAAAGTGTGAACGTAATTATCTCCTGTTTTAAACTGTTTACAAAGTGTTAAACCAATATTATCGCCATTTAGGAAATGTTGCATTACTTCTTTTCTGCTTCTTTCTACAAAAAAGTCATTGTAGTATAAAAATCTATTATCAAATGGACGATAAGATATTTTTTGAATATCAGTAGCTTCAAATGTTGACGCTTTCTTCTTTACGTCATTAATTTTCCAACTTTTATTTTCTCTTACGTTGTAATTAGATTTGAATAATTCCTCTTCCAGAAGGAAGAAGTCTTTTATTCGTTTTGATAAAACTGATTCATTTTCATTAATTACAAATGAATCACGTGAAGTAACTACTCCAACGTTATTAATAGTGAATAAATCATTTACTTGAAAGCCTTTGTCATAGGATGCTTGAGATTTGAAGTCTTTTGGCACCATAAAATACATTGGAGCTACATTTGGTATCCGATTAAAATCAATGGACTGGATTGAGTTCTCATTTAAAAAATCGTATTTTAAAGCTCGACCTCCATACAAATCATAATGATAAATTTTGCCTAACTCGTTGGCTTTCTTTTGCCCTGTCTTTACAAATATATTTATTGAAACACCTTGTTGAATGTCGAAAACATTACTATCAGGATTTCCATCTAGTGTTGTTTCGTTTTTCTTTTTATTACCGTGTAAGTCTATTGTGTAAATTTTGTCATAGGTTTTAAGTAAATGCCAACGCATACCTCTAAAAGTAGGGTTATCTAAGAATCCATGGGGATTGATAAATGCTAAAATTCCATTTTCGTTTTTTTCTATGAATTGCTGACCGTAACGTAAGAATTTCACATAATCATCATTTATCCATTTAGGGTTACGCTCTTTTAATTTTTCTTTTCCACCTGGCTCTTTTTTATAGTCATCCATTAAACTCATTATCCAATCGCCCTTATTAGTTGATTCGCCATTGTATGGAGG
Source organism: Candidatus Altimarinota bacterium (assembly GCA_905478675.1). Lineage (GTDB taxonomy): Bacteria > Patescibacteriota > Gracilibacteria > UBA4473 > UBA4473 > JAACPJ01. The sequence goes on along the minus strand of CAJQJI010000008.1, from coordinate 7,108 downwards.
GTTACCAATTACACACATAACAGGCGTTTCTTCTTTAATACGATTGGCTTCACTGGCTTCATCGGCTAACCAGCTAGCAAATAAAGTATCTGATTCGGGGTGGGCTTCTTCTAAACTATTGGTTAAGTAAACCCCTAAACGTTCGTCACCTTGCATTTCGTGCCCAAGGTCACGCAAAAGTAAATCAAGCTTCATGTGTGCCATAGAGTAACTGGCCATCATGATTTCAAACCCGTGGATTCTTGGAATTAAATCTTTTTTTACGTACTCGCTCCAAATAGCCGGCATGTTTTCATAATGACTGTGTACTTGTTTTATGACTTGAGCTAAAAATGTTCCTGTACCCGTGGCAGGGTCTAATACTTGCACACGGTGTACCAATTCTTCTTTAGTTTTAGTGTTATGCTTAGTTCGTAAATCTTGCCCTTGGGTTTTAGTTTTAATCGTAATTTTTGATTTATCGGCTAAGCCCTCGTTAATTCCAAATTCTGTTTTTAAAATTTCATCTACGCCTCGGACAATAAAATCAACCACAGGTTCGGGAGTGTACCACACACCACGAGCCTTTCTTAGTTTTGGGTCATAGTCAGCTAGAAAATCTTCATAAAAATGAACAATAGGGTCATGACGTTTGGTTGATCGTCCATAACTTTCTAGCAGTTTTTTTACATCGCAGGCTTTAAACACTTCAATTAAGTCATCAACAATCCATTCGATACGTGGATCGATGTCATCTCTTAATGTTTGAAAAAATTTTCGTAAAAAGGGGTTTGATTTTGGGAGTAAGCGAGCCGCTTCATCTCGATCAAAAGTTGGCAACGTTGGGTCGTGTAAACGAGCGGCAAATAAACCATAAGTAATAGTTTGGGCATACACATCGGCAAAAGCTTCAATGTCCATATCATGCATTAAGACTTTGCGGAACGTTTCATACTGACTGCGTAACTCACTGGTGCAATTTTCACTGTCTTCTAGAGCTCCTAAAATCATATCTCTCATGATTCGGGCTTTTCCGGCCATCAACTTAGAAAGCTTTTTAGACGAATTTATGGTTTGGCCATGGAAAGTTAGGAAATTCTTTAAAAGCTGATCTAGTTTTTCAAAATTTTTTGGGAACTCTGTAATGGTGTTATTTTCAAGTTTTCCAATAATTACGGTTTCAACTTTTTCTCCGTCTCGATAAAACCGAAACTCTAAGTTGTCGGTATGAATGAAATTATAACCTAATTCACCCTCAAAATATTTTTTAATCTGCGCTTGGTTTTCAGGCTTATCTAAAATTCCAACCGTTATATCTTTTGCCTCAATGTACCCACGAGGAATATTATTTTTATCGGTAATTACAAAATCAGGCGCCCCACATTTTTCACGTGAGGGCTCGTTTGTAGCCAGTATTTCAGAATTAGTCTCTTGCAAAAGATCTTTTAGGGCTGGGCGGTAACTATGTTCGCGAGCTCGGCCAGTCGCTAATTCTGTTTTTAGTTTCTGTACATAATTAATTACCGTATTCATGTTTCAAAGCTTACTGGATTTGCCTTAAAAAATTAAATAAGAAATGAATATACTCATTTCTTTAATCTCACGCTCTTTAGACCCCACCCTCAAACAACAATCACTCAAACTTTCCCTCTCAAAGGGCCTCTTCGCTAAAGGCCGTGAAGACAGCGTGCGTTTTAGTTTAACGCTGCTAGGTAATTTTATGAACTTTTTACACTGTTTTCATACAACAACGGAAAGACTCCAAGCGTTAGTACCGCCGACAAAGATAACCCAAAAACAATAGACCAAGCGAGGCCAGACCAAACTGGGTCAGAGGCAATAGTCAGGTTACCTAAAACAGTGGTGGCAGAGGTCAGCAAAATTGGACGGAGACGCGTTTGCCCAGTTGTAATTAAGGCTTGATTCAAGGGCGTGCCTTGTGCGAGAAGGAGTTCTAAATATTCCAGATACATGATGGCGTTGTTAACCACAATCCCCATAAGCGCGATAAACCCAATTAGCGAGGTGGCGGTTAGGAAAATACCCCAGCCGGCGTCTAGTAATGCAAACCCTGGGAGGATCCCGATAAACCCGAGTGGCATGGTCACCATAATCAGGAGTGGTTTTTTAAAAGAACTAAACTGAGCCACTAACACAATGTAAATTAAGGCAAAGGCGACGAGCATAGCGGCGCCTAAATCACGAAAATTTTCAACCGTCATTTCCCATTCGCCGCCCCATTGAATTTGGTATTCTTGAGCTTGGGCATCGGTAAAAGTAAAACCAAACAAATTCCAAGAGGTGAGTTGGGCATCATTTGGGAAACTAATTTTTTTGAGCGGACCGATTAAATCTAGTACCGCATACACGACACTGCGCCCAGACATTTCACTGCTAACATACACAACGGGGTAGCGTTCGTCGGTGTAGAGTGTGGGCGTAGTGCTTTGGTTTTCAATTTTTACAACCGATAACAAGGGCACCATAACCTGCTGACTATTGGGAATGTAGATTTCGTTTAGGTCTTGAAGCTGGTCTTTTTGAGTTGAGGCAACGGAAAACTCAATCACGGCGACTTCGCTTTGATCTTCTAGGTGGTACTGACTAATAACGACTGGATCGAGTACGGCGGCAAGAGTGCTTTTTATTTCGGCCGCGCTAACGCCAGAAAGTAAGGCTTTTTCGTTATCCACTTTAAGCACCGTTTTTTGGGCTGGATATTCAAGCGTATTATCAATATCTACCACGCCTTTAATAGTGGGGAGGATGGTTTCTAATTGTGTCGCCACGTTTTCTAAAACGGTGCGATCGGGGCCTTTGATTTTAATTTCAAGGGTTGAACGAACTGGGGGCCCAGGCGGGTCTTCTACAAACTTTAGGTTCGCCTGCATTAACCATGGTTTTAGGGTACTGGTGTCGGTGAGGCGGGTTTGGTTGATCGTGGTGCGAAGTTTTTCTACTAAAGCGGCAGAAGTTATGCGCCGATCACTTGGATCACTTAAGTTGACTCGTAGACTGGCTAAATAAGGGGCTTCACGCAGATTAGAACCTTTTAAAAGCCCATTGAAATCGGTGACAGCTGGCGCGCCAGTGAAAATTTGAACGGACTGTACGGTTTCGTTTTTTAATAGTTGAGTGCTAACCCATTGGGCTACTTTTTCTGTTTGTGGGGTGTCTGTGCCTTCGGGGAGATCAATTAAAACCGAAAAGTGTTCTTTGTCGGCGGCGGGGAGCATTTTAAAGTGCACGAGTTTAACAACAGGGAATAAGAGCACGATAAAGAAAGCGATAAAGACGGTGCGTAGAAATCTGGTTTTACGGGCTTTATTGTCGGGCCCAAGATGCTTGGCGAGCCAGTGTCCGTACCAAAGACTTAAGCGATCAAAAAAAGAAGCTTTAGCTTTTTTGGGTTGAGTATTGGGCGTGGGGACAGGGAGGAATAAATCGGCTAAAAAGGGCGTAAGAATGTAGGCTACTAAGAGCGACATAATAAGCGCCATTGGAACAAAGAAAGACAGTGGACCCATGTATTCGCCCATCATGCCGCTTATTTGGGAAGTGGGTAAAAACACAATAACCGAGGTTAGCGTTGAAATAAATAAGCCCATTCCGACTTCATTGACGGCTTCAACAATGGCTTCTTTTTTGGCTTGTCCAAGGGCGCAATGGCGGTGAATATTTTCGACAATCACGGTGGCACTATCCACCAAAAGCCCTAAAGACAAAATAAGCGCAAACAGGGTAATTCGATTAATACTTTCGCCAAAAAGTTGTCCCATAACAAACACGAGCGAAATACTTAAGGGAATCGCAATCGCGACTACGGTTGCAGCGCGCCCCCCTAAAAATCCCCACAGAACAAGCGAGACAATAATTAAACTCGTGAAAAGGTTTTTAGATAACCCATTGATGGCTTTTTTCGCCACGGCGCCTTCATCCCGAAAAACATGCAGGGTAAGATTTTCAAACCGTGGTTGTTGTAGAATTTTATTTAAAGCCGTTTGTGTATCTTGTGAAACGGTAATGGCATTCGTTCCTTTTCTTTTAGCCACCGAAATAAAAACGGCTTCTTGGTTGCGGGTGTCGGCTTCTGGGGTCCGAGCGGAAACGGTCACAAAGGCTGTTTTTTCTTGATACCCATGGCTAACCGTCGCCACATCTTGTAATTGCAGGCCTGGAGCGATTATTATCTTTTTAGCTTCTTCGACACTCTGTAAAGTGCCGGCTATTTCAATAAGGTTTCGACTTATTCCGTCACGCAGACTGCCTAACGGGGCCTGAAAATTTGAGCTTTCTATGGCCGCTTTGATTTGTGCGACGGAAACGCCGCTGGCTTTCATTTTAGCTGAATCTAGTACGATTTGCAGTGATCGTCCTTCTCCGCCGTGTATTTCAAGATTAGCGACGCCATCAACGCGCTGTAATTCCGTCATGATTTCAAACACAAGGGCTCGTAATTCGTTTTGCGTTTGGGTAGGCGAAAAGAAGCCGAAAGTGAGCAAGGGGACGCTTTCTGGATCAATATTTTTAATAACGGGCGCTTGCATTGTAAAGACCCGTTGTTCTTGGTTGTCAGCTAGTTTTTGGGTGAGTTTTATTTTTGAATCTTCTAGGTCTTCGCCGACGTTAAATAGAACGGTGACAATAGATTTACCGCCATCAATAGAACGAGAATAGAGTTTGTCGACGCCCTCGATTTCACCAATTTTTTCTTCTAGTTCTTGGGTAACTAAGTTTTCTACTTCTTGCGCGGTTGCGCCTGGGTACGCCACTTCTACTTGAAAAGCAGGGAGCACAATTGTGGGATTGTATTGTTTAGCGGTGCTTTGGTACGCCACGAGTCCACTTAAAACGGTGCCTAATAAAATAAGGATGGTTAAGGGGCGATTGTACAGAAAAAATCGAGTGATGCGCCCAGCAAAATTTAGTTTCATGGTGTGCTGATTAAAACAAGATTCTCGGTTAACTTATCGGCGGTAATTTCTATAAAACCATCCCGTTCTTCACCAATTTCTATGGGCAAAAGCGTTTGGTCTACCGTTGTTACCACCGGGCCCGTAAGGGGCGCTTGGACAAACCTTTTTGGAACCCAAAAGGCCTCTTTTTCTCCGAGTGAAATATTGATGCGGGCAAACAGGCCTAAGCGGACTATGGCCGGAGATTCATCAAAGGTGATTTGAATGCCTAGAGTGCGTGTGTTTGGATCTACGGCCGGATCAATTCGGGTGATTTTACCGGTAAAGGTTTGGCTGAGTCCATCGAGTTTTATTTCAACGGGCATTTGTTCGGCTATCTGCCCAATACTAGTGTCTGGTACTTGGGTTTTGATTTTTAGTTTAGAGCGATCAGCCAGTTCGAAAATAGGTTGCCCCGCGCTTGTTAAGCTGCCTTCGTCAACTAATCGTTGTGTAATAATGCCCGCAAAGGGGGCTCTAAGGTTAAGTTCTTGTTGTAAGTGGCCTGTGGCTACTATTTGATTTGTGGCTAACTGTACTTGTTGTTCGGCACTTGATTGGGTCAGCTTGACTTGGGCCGCCGCGTTTTTTACCGCGTTTTCTGTTTGCACTAAGCCCAGTTCTAGTTGTTCTTGTTGGGTCAGCGTCGTGGCAATTTGCGTTTCAAGTACGAGGATTTCATTGCTTAATTCCGTGAGAGCGGTTTCGGTTTTTTGTTGGAGTGTTTGTCGCTCTGTTTCAGAAAATCGGCTACTGGCAGGGGTATTGCGAAGCAAAGCATAAAAATCTTGCGTCACTGTTTTTAATTTTTTAAGGGCGTTCACTTCTTGCTGAGCATTGTCTATGGCTTCAGGGCTGTAGGGGAAGAGGGTATTTTGAGTAAACTGAACCAGCGTTATGATTTTATTTTTGGTATTCTGTTTCCCAATAATATCATTCGCGCCAATATCAGAAACGACACTGGCGTTAGTACCATATTGAAACTTCGCTGAAGCGCCTAAAGTCATATCGATAAAACTTAAAATTCGTTCTAAGGTGGTATGCGCGCTGCTGGTTTGGGCTTTAAGACTTTCGATTAATTGTTGTTCATTGGCCTGTTTTTGGCGTTGGCTCTGTTCGTATTGTTGTTGCGCATTCATAAATGAAATATTGGCTGATTCAACATTGCTTTGAGCCGTTATTTTGGTGCTTTGAAGTTGATTAAGCGCGTTGTTGTACTCGATTTGCGTTTGGTCATCTATCGCGGAAAATCGGGCAACGAGTTGGTTGGCTTCTACTTTATCACCGACATCGACTAACAAGGCTTCAATTCGTCCAGAAATTTTACTGGAAAGTTTGATACTTTTATCGGCTTCAACGGTGCCGGTAAGGGCTAAAAATGATTCGCTTACCTCTTTTTTAAGCGTAAAGGTTTCAGGTTGTGTGCTTGAAAAGGTTAACGCCGTTTCTTGTTCACACCCACTAAGGGTGATGGTTAGCAGACTGGTGAACCCTATTATTAAAAATTTTTTCATCGTTTTTGGGCTAAGACTTTAAGAATTTTTTCTAGTTTTTCAGACTCTTTAGTCCGAAGGCAGGTCTGTAAATTTTCATGGAGCATAGTGGCAAAACAAGTATCAAAAGCCCCTTGTGCGGCTTGGAATTGGGTAATTATTTTTTCACAATCTTGCGACGTTTCTAAAAGCTTTTGTAAGCCTCTGATTTGTCCCTCAAGGCGTTTAAGGCGATTTTGAATGTCTTTCATGGGACGCATCTTATACCCCCCAGGGGTATTTGTCAAGTAGTGAATTTTATTTTAAAAAACCACCCTTAATTTTTTTAAGAGTGGTTTGTTTTGCTAAGCCAAAGCGCGTTTAGCCAACTTTTACGTACTCGGGTTTTAAACCAATGGTTGATTTACCGAGTTTTACTTCAACGGCTTCGTCGTCCATTGTTAAGTCACGAACTTGAAACTTAGTACCACGTTTTAAGCCTTTCGGCATGCCTTTAACGTTTAAATCTTTGATAAGGTGTACGGTATCACCAATTTGAATTTGTTTGCCATTAGCATCGAGAACTTCCATATTTAAAAGGGTTAAAAAATTACTGAGTTGAGGACCACGTGGTGTCTAAAAACTGATCTCGTCCAGATCCGTTACGGTAGTATTGGTAACGAACTGGATTTTTAAGGTAAT
>CAJQJI010000007.1 GCA_905478675.1 Candidatus Altimarinota bacterium | reverse complement strand
GCCATTACGGCAGGGGCGACGCCAACGCAGGGTATTATTACGGCGGTGTGGGCTGGGTTATTGGGGGCTATTTGGGGTGGTAGTAATTTCAATGTGATGGGGCCAACGGGGGCGTTGGCGGGAATTTTGGTTTCGTACTCTTTAATTCATGGCTACCAAATTTTACCCATTGTGGCGTTGCTTTCCGGGGTATTAATTTTGCTATCGTACCTGTTTAGTCTCGATAAATATATTATTTTTATTCCACACTCAGTGGTGCATGGGTTCACGCTAGGAGTGGCGATTATTATTGGCTTAGGACAGCTTGATAACATGCTGGGAATTGAAGAAATTGAAAAAACAGAAAGCTTTTTAGGCAACGTTGTGACTATTTTTCAGCATTTAGAATTAGCGCATTGGCCGGTGTTTTGGATTTTCCTGCTGACGACGGTTTTTATTATGGGGTGGAACAAAAAAGTGCCGGGGATTCCAGGGGCGTCGGTAGCGGCTTTTTTAGGCATCGGAGCGATGATGTTGTTACCCGCTTTGGGCTATTCGCCTGATATTTTAACGTTGGGCGACAAGTATCCTTCTGTACACGCCACTTTGTTTGAAAATCCTTTTAACGGGTTGAGTTGGTCTGTTTTTCTGGAAAGAGACTTATGGTTGTTAGCTATTTTTGTAGCGGTGATTTCTATTTTAGAAACCTTGTTGTCGGGGCAAATTGCCGACACGATGACCGATACAAAATTTAACCATAGAAAAGAGGTTTTAGGGCTTTCTATCGCTAATATCGGGTCTGGTTTAATGGGCGGAATTCCGGCTACGGCGGCGTTGGCTCGAACGGCTTTAAATATTAAAAGTGGAGCGAACCATAAAACTTCGGCCATATTGAATGCCCTATTTGTGGGGATGATTGCGGTGTTTTTTATTAGTTATTTTAAATTTTTACCCATGGTGGTGATTGCCTCTATTTTAGTGGTGATTTCGATTGGGATGGTCGAAAAAAAGCATTTTATTCGTTTGGTTGAGAACGAGAAACAAGCGTTTGTGTTATCGCTGTTAGTAGCGGTAATTGTCGTGGTCGAAGACCCAATTGTCGGAATTTTAATTGGAACCATCATCGCCCTGCTTATTTTTGTAAATAAGCTTTCGTATGGGCAGACCGAGGTTTTATTATGGAAAAACGGAAAAATGATAGAAGCTTTATTGAAGAACGATTTTTTAAAGAAAGCGGTCATCGATTCCGATATTGTGGTTTATAAAATTTCGGGGACATTGACGTACGTTAATATGCCCGCTCACTTAGAAGCGGCCAAGAAAATTAAGAATAATAAACATGTTATTCTGTCACTGCGACACTCTTTTTACGCCGATATAGATGGCGTTGATTATTTAGGCGAAATTATCGAGCTCTTAAAAAAGAATAACAATAAAAGTATTTTGTTGGCGGGGATTAATAAAGAAGTTCAAAAACTTATTCATAAAGAATCGTTTTATAAGCAAAAAATGATTGATGGAAAAATTTATACCAGAACCTCAGAAGCGATAGAAGCGATTCATAAGGTTTAAAGTTTGGTGGCTTCGGCCCATGTATTGAAATCGGTAAATAATTCGTCCCAAATTCCGTTAGCCCCATTGGGGCCAGTTTTAAATTCGTATTCCCAGGGTTCAATGTAGCGAATATTTAACGTTTTAGCTTGAGTAAAAACCGTGCGGTAGTCGTTTTCTAAAAAACGCTGTGTATCGGCTGATTTACCAATAACTTGGGCGTAAATATCGCCTGGGTAGGTGGCGAGAACGTCTAATAATTGAGACTGGTAGTTGGTTTTTCCCGATAGCCACCAGACGCCGGCGCCGACTCGTTGTTCGAGTTGTGGGTCTTCCCACAGGGTGTTTAGAATTTGGGCCGGAACGGCGGCCCCGTTGTTTATTTCGTGTACTTCAAAGGCGAGGGCTTTGTGTTTAAACGCTTCGGCAAAATGACGAGAAACACTTATGGCCGCCTCAATCCATTTTTGGTCTGTATATCCAGCGCGTTCTAAATCGTTTAGACTAATACCTTGTAGGTGACCTTCTAAGCCATTGGCCGTCATTTGCGGAATATAGACGAGGTGTAAATTGGGATCGTCTCCATATTGCTGACTAAGGGCAAGCGCTAATTTATGCAACCGCTCCTGAACGGTTTCGTCCCAAAATAACGGTAACTTATAGGCAAACTGGTTTCTGAATTTGTAATCAAGGTAGGCGGCTTCAAGTTCGGAGGTTAACCAATCGGGGCTGCCAAGCCCGCCCGCGTTTATGGCCAGTGAGTACGATTTCCCCGCTTTTTTTAGAGCGTTTATTTGGGCATCAAGACGCGTGAAGTCGAATACGCCAGGGGCGATTTCGATTTCTTTCCATAGTCCTCGAACTAAGGCGCCTTGTACGGCCGGATGATTGATAACCGTACTTTGAGTGGCGCCTGAACTGGTAAAAATACCATGCGGTTTAACGACCGTTACTGGTATGGGCGTTTCAGGTGGAAGCACGGATGGGGTTTCTATTTGTGGCTCTGATTCTATTTCTGTGGCTACGGTTTGAGGCATAAGCGGCGAAATATCTTTTGGCGAGGCGTTGGTATTGCTTGGTTCAGCGGCAATCGAAGGGACTTCTTTTGGCCCAGTGGTTGCGGCGAACGCAAGGGTGAGACTGAAAATTATCCCGCCGAGAATTAGAATCCATTTTTTCATACCATTGCAGTATAAATAAAAAGCCTATTTGAGGATAAAAAGAAATTTATTTTACCGTTTTATTCACTGCGTAAGGCATCGACTGGATCTAATTTTGAGGCTTTTAAGGCTGGGTAAAATCCAAAGAAGATCCCCACAATAACGGAGAAGGTGAATCCTAGAATGGCCCCGCTTACGCTTTGAATGGCGCCGTAGTCTTTCAGTAGTGGCACTACCGACATTCCCAGGATTATCCCCATGACCCCACCAGTAATAGACAGCATAATTGATTCTAGTAAAAACTGCGTCAGGATATCTTTTTGTTTCGCTCCGATGGCTTTTAACACCCCAATTTCTTTGGTTCGTTCGGCGACCGTCACAAACATCACGTTCATAATTCCAATCCCAGAAACGAGTAACACCATCGAGGCGACGGCAATTAGTAAAAAAGCCAGCGTATCAGAAGTTTCAGTGGCCGAAGACACAATAGAACCTGGGTCTCGGAGTTGAAAATCGTTATCTTGGCTGTCGCGCAGGCGATGTTCGGTTCGCAAAATAGACGTAATTTCGTCTTGAGCTAAATCCATTAATTCCACTTCATTGGCTAAAAAGACTAAACGAACCTGCGCGTTGTTTCCTAAAATGTTTTGTTGCGCGGTGTTAATTGGGGCATAAGCGGTGTCGTCGTAAGAGGTACCGAATGAGCTACTTCCGTTTTCTTCCAAAACACCGCTGACGGTGAATTGACGGTTGTTGACTTTAACGGTTTGTCCTAAGGCGTTGTCTGGGGTTTCAAATAGCGTCTCGGCTAACGTGTACCCTAAAATAATAACTTTATTACGGTCTTGGTTGTCTTGTAGGGTGAAGTTTTCACCGTATAAGAAATTTAGATTTGAAACGCTAAAAAAGTTTTCGGTTATCCCCATAATCGTGGCACTGGCTTGTTCGGTTCCAAAGGCGATGGTGCTCGACCCTGACACACTTGCATTCCCTTCGCTCACAAAGTTTGATTCGGCTAAAACAACGTCTAAATCCTCTTCTGAGAGTCGAGAATTTCCTGTCCCTCGAGTGGGAAAAACAATAATAGAAGTGACACTTAAATTTTTAAATTGTTCTTCGATTTGGGCTTTGGCTCCGGCCCCAATACTGACCACGCCAATGACCGTGGCCACCCCAATAATGATGCCCAGCATTGACAGCAGAGTTCTAAATTTATTGGCAATAAGGGCTTCGAAAGCCATGCCGAGCGTTTCTAATTTAAACATTTGGAACTTGGTAATTATGGTCTAGAACCTGGCCGTCTTTCATAAAAATGACGCGTTCGGCCATGCGGGCGACTTTTAGATCATGGGTAATCATAATGACGGTTTTACCACGAGCTTTAAAATCGGTAAAAAGTTGTAAAATTTCTTTTCCAGTTTGTGAATCGAGCGCGCCGGTCGGTTCATCGGCTAAAATAATTTCGGGATCATTTATCAGTGACCGAGCGATCGAAACTCGTTGTTGTTGTCCGCCCGAAAGTTCGGTTGGTTTATGGCCCGATCGTTCCCCTAAACCAACTGAATCAAGTAACTCTTGCGCACGGGCTTCACGTTGGTGTTTGTCGGTGTCGGCATAAAAAGCCGGTAACGCGACGTTTTTTAAGGCGGTTAGTTTAGAGATCAAATTAAACTGCTGGAAGATAAACCCCATTTTTTTATTCCGAATAAAGGCGAGGGTGAAATCGTCTTGGACGTGGCCAATGTCTTCGCCTTCGAAGAAATATTTACCACTGCTAAGCGGATGTAAGCAGCCTAAAATATTCATAAGGGTAGATTTTCCGCCTCCAGATTCCCCCATAATGGCGACAAATTCGTTTTTATTGATTTCTAAATCAACGCCACGAAGAACGGGGATTTCTTCGCCGTTGGCTAAATAATAAGACTTGTGAACGTTTTCTAATTTAATAAGCGACATAGGCGAGGGGGGTTGATAAATATTTACTGAGGAGGACGACCTCCGCCACCAGGAGTTCTAGTGCTCCCTCCAAGCGCGTTGCCCGTATCGCCTGCAGATTCTCGCATGGCTTGCATTTTTTCTCGCATATCATCGGTTATTTCTCCGGCTTGTAGTTTGGTTAATTCTTCATCGGTAAAGCCCGCTTCTTTCATTTGAGCGAGGCGTTCTTCACTTAAATTACCACCAGCGGCGCCTCGGGCGGTGCCTCCAGCCCGAGCGGTTTGAGCCCCTTCTACTTGAGGATTACTAATAATTTTATCCCCCACACTGAGACCAGATTTAATTTCAATCACCTCTCCATCGGTGAATCCCGTTTCTACTTGAACTCTTTCACCGTTTTCTAGCATTACGGCTCGATTTTGGATGACGGCTGAACTTGGAATCACAATCACATCAAGGGCTTCCCCCATGATAAAATCAACATAGGTGGTCATGCCTTCTCGAATCGGTTCGTCTTGCGTGTCGGTAATATCAATTTCTACTAAGTAGGTCACAATTCCGTTGTTATCAATTTCGGCAATGTTTGAGATATAACTGACTTCGCCTTGAAGCGTTGCATCCGGAATGGCATCAAGCGTAATGTTCGCTTTTTGTCCTAGTGTGATTTGGGCGATATCGATTTCTTCAACATAAACTTCGGTGGTGAAATTAGCATCACTGACAATTCGCACAAAAGCGTTTTCCGCATCAATACTGTCAGCTTTCAAGCTTTCTCCTACGCTTCCGTTAATTCGAATAATAGTTCCGTCTTTTGGGGCCGTTAGGGTGGCTAAACTTAAATTGTATAAGGCTTTTTCGACTTTCAATTTAGATTGTTCTAATTGGGCGTATTGAATGTTTAGACTGGTTTCTTTGGAAATGTCAGACTTATTAACGGTTTTTTCGGCATTACTTACTTTTAGTTCGGCGTTGTTTAAGTCGTTTTCTAAAGACGTAAGCGTATTTTTAAGGTTTAGTTCAGAAGACGCTAAATCGTTATTAATATCAATTAAGGCGGTTCGTAAATCTAATTGTGCGTTGGCCACACTTTGGTCTGTTTTAGAAAGGTTGCTTTCGGTGCTTTGCATTTGTGATTGTAAGCTTTGCATCGTGGCCAAGTTACTATTAATCGTGCTTTGTGAGACTTCTTGGCTGTCGTGGCTGGTAGCAAAAACAGTAATCACTAAGTCGAATAAATCGCCAAACTCAACGGCTAAATCTTTAGTTTTTCCAATGTATTTGGTTAACTCTGTGGCCGATAGATTAGCGCTATCGCTTTGGTAATCTGATCGAAGCGTGCTTAGTTTTTGTGTTAACTCACGATGTAAGCTTTTTACTTTATTTTCATTAATAGAATCATTGAACGCGCTGTAAGCAATCGTTTTTCCGGTGTAGTTTCGATTAATACCGAAAACGTAATCTACTTCGGTTAGGGCTTTATCAAAATTAGGGAAAGCCGATTCAATTGATATTTGAGCGTCACTGTAGGTTTGATCTAAGTTTTGTTGCGCCGATTCTCGGCGCGCCTCCGCATTGTTTCGGGCAATTTCTAGGTTTTGTTCGGTGGTGGCTTTATTACTTTCGATTTGTGACTTGGTCACGCTTAAATCGTTGGTGGCATTAATAATGTCGGTGTCAGTAATATCGGCCTGACGAGCTTTTATGTTTTGCCAGGCGATATTAACGTCATTTTGGGCTGATTGCAGATCAAAATTTAAATCGCGTTTATCGAGTTCCGCTAAAACTTGGCCAGCTTCAACTTTGTCTCCTTCTTGAACGTTGAGTGTTTCTAAGGTTCCATTAATTAAGAACGACAGGTTTACAATATCAGGATTGATAATGTTTCCGTTTGAACTTACAGTCGAGCTAATATCTCCTTTTTTAACTTCATATATTTGCGGGGTATAAACGGCTTCGGCTTCATTGTCTGAGCGATACCAGGCATAAGCACTGGCAGCCACAATAAAAACCGCAGCCGGGACCGCGAATTTTAAATACTGGTGTTTTTTAGACTGACTGTCTTTTAGGATCTGTGAGAGAGATTCGGCCATGTTTTAGAGGGGATACGGTTAGACTTCAGTGTATTATACGCTTCTTTTTTATGTTTCTTTCATAAAAATAGAGTTTTTTTAAATTCATGTTTAACTAATGGTTTTGTTTCAGACTGAGAAATTATAAAAAGTAGGTACGATGAAGTTGATTTAAACTTTTTATGCCTTACGTTTTATTGCTGTTTTCGATTTTGACTCTAGGCCTTGTAGGTTGTGGCTTTGTTGCTGAGGTTGAACCCGCCGTAGGGCCGACTGTTAAGGTTGAAACGGTGCCGCCATTGGTTGAAATCGAAAATGAAGCTAAACCAGAAGCATGGCTGCCTGTAATAAAATCGGAGAAGGTTCTGGATATGATTGATTACGCTGAAGAAGAAGCGGCTTTTCAGAATGCGAATTTGCCGATTGATCTGCTTGAACTTCCAGCTGGATTTACGATTGAAGTGGTCGCGACCAATATTAAAAATGCGCGTTCAATGGCCTTGAGTGATATGGGAACGCTATATGTGGGGAGTCGTGCCGAAGGTAAAGTTTATGCCCTAGAGGATCGAAACCAGAACGGTAAAACCGATAGACTTACAATTGTGGCTGAAAATCTAAATGCGCCGAATGGAGTGGCTTTAAAGCAGGGGGACTTATATGTGGCTGAAATTGATCGAATTTTAAAGTTTACGGGTATTGAAGATACGAAAGCCAATTCGCCCCAGCCGGAAGTCGTGTTTGCGGGCTACCCAACCGATAAAGCGCATGGTTGGAAATATATCGCCTTTGGCCCAGACGGAGACTTATATGTACCCGTCGGCTTTCCCTGTAATTTGTGTGATCCAGAAAATTCTCTTTACGGGACAATCACTCGTTTAGAAGTTGAAAATGGTTCGAATCCGGAAGTGGTAGCCGCTGGTATTCGTAACTCGGTGGGCTTTGATTGGCACCCTGAAACGGGCCGGCTTTGGTTTACCGAAAATGGCGCCGATAGTTTAGGGCACAATTTTCCGGCGGATGAGTTAAACGAGTTAACGGTTGAGGGAGCGCACTTTGGGTTTCCTTATTGTCATAACGACACGCCGGATGGGACCTTTGGCAACGGGGTTGATTGTCAGCATTATGAACTACCGCGTCAGACTTTAAATCCTCATGGAGCGGCTCTGGGGATGAAATTTTATACCGGAGACCTGTTCCCAGAAAGTTTTAAAAACCAAATATTTATAGCAGAACATGGATCTTGGAACCGGACACCGCCGATTGGCTACCAAGTAAGTTTAGTTCGCTTAGATGAAACTGGCGCCACGACTTTTGAACCCTTTGTTACTGGCTGGGTAAAGTCTGATGGAACGGTTTGGGGTAGGCCGGTTGATATTTTAGTAGAGCCAAGCGGGGCGCTGTTAATTTCTGACGACGAATCCGGCACGATTTATCGTCTGAAATATGCTTCTTAAAATTAAGTGAAGTTAAGCGTGTTGTTTTATTTTTTAGGTTCAAATTTTTCCAAGGTAATAAGCCTTTACTAGAAGGCGGTTCTTCTAAAATTTGGTCTGGATAAGGATTCTTTTTAGCCGAGAGTATTTTGCGAACACGCCCAATTTGGCCTGACTTCAATTTCACTTTAATGCCGTGCGGATGCTTGGCGGTCGGGGTTAAAATTTCAGCGACTACGCCTTTGGTAAGTTTGCCGTCCGTTTGGTTCATTTTAAGAACGACTTGCACCGATGCGCCAATTAAAATGTTTTTTCGAATCCGTCCGTCTTTTGCCATGGCTTTTAAAATAGAGGGCTTCGTGTAATCAAACAAGACAACTCTTGCTAAAAGTAGCGGTAATGGCTGCTGTTTAGCGCGTAATATTTTTACTTTTACTCTCCTTCATTAGGAGGGAATAATAAGGCTTTAACTTTACGTTTTTGAGTCTTGGGCTATGTTTTTTTACGACTTTTGGCTGTGTTTTCATCGGCCTTTTTAAACTAAATGGACAAAATAACGACGGCTTTTAACAAGAATAAAAAATATTTTAAGAACGATACCTTGTCGGGGATTACGGTGGCTTTAGCTTTAATTCCAGAAGCGATTGCGTTTGCATTTGTGGCCGGGGTAAGCCCTTTACTTAGTTTGCAAACCGCCGTTGTGGTCGCGTTTGTGGCGGCGATTTTTACGGGACGTCCCGGAATGATTAGTGCCTCAACGGCGGCTATTGCGATTGTATTGGCACCGTTAATTGCGGCGCACGGTTTAGAATACTTGTTTGCGACGGTTGTCTTAATGGGGATTTTACAAATGCTTATGGGCGTCACGAAGCTGGGAAAATTTACTTCTATTATTCCGTACTCAGTAGTGCTTGGTTTTTTGAATGGGCTGGCTTTGGTTATATTTTTCGCACAGTGGGAGCAGTTTAAAGTTAGAGAAGAAGTGCTGGTTAATG
>CAJQJI010000006.1 GCA_905478675.1 Candidatus Altimarinota bacterium | reverse complement strand
AAATGCTTATGGGCGTCACGAAGCTGGGAAAATTTACTTCTATTATTCCGTACTCAGTAGTGCTTGGTTTTTTGAATGGGCTGGCTTTGGTTATATTTTTCGCACAGTGGGAGCAGTTTAAAGTTAAAGAAGAAGTGCTGGTTAATGGCGTTTCTCAAATGCATGAAGTGTGGATGCCGTTGCCTGAAATAATGGTTATGCTCGGCTTTGTGGGGCTCACTATGGCGATTATTCAATACTTTCCCCGGGTAACCAAGGCGGTGCCTTCTAGTTTGGTGGCCATTACAACGGTTACGCTGCTTTCGGTAGTACTGACTAAATATGGAGTGTACCAATTGCCAACCGTGGCTGATTTTGCAGGAATGAAACTTGAAGGCGCCTTGCCAAGCTTTCATATGCCGTTATTGACCATTAGTTGGGAGCTGCTTAAAACTATTTTTCCATACGCTTTTATTGCGGCCTTAGTGGGCGCCACGGAAGCGACCTTAACCCTGCGCGTTATTGATGACATGACTCGTACGAAGGGGAAAGTGGATCGTGAATTTTTTGCGCAAGGGTTGGCTAATTTTGCCAGCGGTTTTACGGGAGGAATGGGCGGCTGTGCGATGATTGGCCAATCGATTATTAATGTTCAATCTGGCGGACGAACTCGTTTTTCTGGGATTGTGGCCGCACTCTCATTATTGGCTTTTATTTTGTTTGCTGGTCCGCTTGTAAACGCGATTCCGTTAGCGAGTTTAATTGGGTTGATGTTTATGGTGGTGATTTCTACTTTTAAGTGGGAAAGTTTGAAATATGGAAAACGTATTCCAATGCAAGACTACATTGTGATTGGGGTCGTTACCATTTCTACCGTGTTTTTAGATTTAGCTACGGCGGTCGTGATTGGGGTTTTGATGTCGACGGTTATGTTTGCGTGGGAAAAAGGAAAACGCCTAGAGGTAGAAACGAGTGTACGAAAAGATAAAACAAAAGTGTACGCTTTAGACGGCATCTTGTTTTTTGGATCCGTCCTTGGATTCAAAGATCTATTTGATTACACGAAGGATCCGAAGTCCGTTATTTTGGATCTTAAAAACGCTCGAGTAATGGATTTTTCCGCCTTAGAAGCGATTGATTCGGTCGCGATTAAATATAAAGACGCGGGTAAGAAATTTACGGTGGTTCGCCCGGGAGAAAATTGTCGGACCTTGCTTGAAAATGCCGATAAAATTAGTGCTATTACGATCGAAGAAAATTACAAACCAGAAGCTTAGGAGGCTGATTTGTTTGATCTTTGTATTTTAAAAAAGCCCACAGCTTATTCTGGCGTGGGCTTTTTAAGTTTGTTTAAAGGGCTTGTTAGTCTCGTTTTTTGCCTTTGTATCCGCCTTTTTCTCCGTTTGCGCTGCGAGGTTTTCCTTTGTGCCCTCCTCGTTTACCGCTGTTGCGACCATTGCTTTTAGGGTAACGGTCGGCGTTTTTGTCTTCACTGGCCCGTTCGACTCGGACGGTAGCAAAGCCGCCTTCTTTTTTAATATTATTAAAGGCGTCTAAAATCATTTCGGCTTCACGCATTGGTACGGAAATAAATGAGTAGGAATCCATAATATCAATTCTCCCTACGTTATCGCCAGGCACGCCAAACTCAGTATCAATCATATGCAGAATTTTTCCTGGATTTGCGCCGTCTTTCCGTCCGGTGGTTAAAAACAATCGAGTCGTTCCAAATTCAGACGGACCTCTTGATTGCGAACGGGTATTAGCTCGTCCTCCAACGGGCGTGTTTCGTCCTTTTGGGGTGTCCGCAATTTGTTTGTAGGCTTTTTCGTCTAACTCTTTTGAAAAGCTGTGCTTTAGTAATGAAGCAATAATCGTTAGTGGGTTTTTCTCTTCAAAGAGCTCAATTGCTAAATCTTCATAAGCGGTTAAACCGGCTTGGTCAGCGGAAATTTCATCTAACTCTTTTAGTAGTTTTAGTTTCTTCAACCTTACCATTTCTTGGCTGTTGGGAATCGCTTGTTTGGTTATTTCTGCTTTAGCGGCGTATTCAAAACTTCGTAGTTTTCTAAACTCAGACGGGGTAATTAAGGTAATGGCTTTTCCGTCTTTTCCAGCGCGGCCCGTTCGACCGATTCGGTGTACATAGCTTTCTGAATTTTGTGGCAGACTGTAATTAATAACGTGCGTTAAATCATTTACATCAATTCCTCGGGCCGCTACATCTGTGGCTACGAGTACTTCGGTTTCTTTTCTTTTAAAGCTTCGTAGCATACGTTCTCGTAAGTCTTGAGAGACATCGCCATGCATGGCGGCGGCTCGATAGCCGCGATCACTTAATTGTTTACTAACTTGGTCACATTCAATTTTGGTGCGACAGAAAATAATTCCGTAGAATTCCTCTTCTACATCAATAATTCGACATAAGGCTTCAAATTTATCTCGCTGTAAAACTTCAAAATAAATCTGATCAACGGCGTTATTCGCAATTCTATCTTTTTCTGTTTTAATCGTTACCGCGTTTCGCATATATTTTTTAGCCAGATTCGCAATGCGGCTTGGCATTGTGGCTGAAAACAGTAGCACTTGGCGGTTTGGGTTTACGTGTTCCAGAATTTTTTCAATATCTTCGACAAACCCCATATTGAGCATTTCATCGGCTTCATCGAGCACGAAATATTCGACTTCATCTAGTTTTAAGGTGCCTCGGTCTAGGTGTTCCTGAACTCGCCCAGGCGTTCCAACCACAATATCTACGCCACCACGCAGGTGTTTTTGTTGAAGACTCCATGATTGACCTCCGTAAATTGGAACCACTTTTAAAGGTTTATCTCCTTTTAAAGAATTAATTTCTTCGGCTACTTGTACGGCTAGTTCTCGGGTTGGGGCGAGGACAATGGCTTGAGGCGCTTTTGATTTTCCAGGAATTAAACGATCGGTGAATACTAAACCAAAAGTGGCCGTTTTACCGGTCCCCGTTTGCGCTTGGGCAATGACGTCTTGTTTTGATTCAAGCAAGAGCGGAATCGTTTTGGTTTGAATTTCAGTCGGTTCTTCAAAGCCTTTTTTAGTAATGGCGTCGAGGACTGATTGAGATAAGCCTAGGTCTTTGAAGGTGAGAGTCATGGTAGTTTTTAAATGGATTTGCACCCTAGACTAAACCCTTGTAAAACACAACCTTCTAGCGTGGTATCAATAAAGTTTAAAAAATAAGTGGGCCGGTTTTATGATGATAGCCGCAAAATTTATAATTTAGTTTTATTTTAATAGATAGAGTTGCCTGAAATTTGTGATTCACTTACACTCGCCGGCGATGAAACCAATCTATAAACGAATTCTGCTTAAGTTGTCGGGTGAGGCGTTGCTAGGAGATAAGGAATTCGGGATTGATTATGGTATTTTAGACCGCATTTGTGAGGAGGTAGAAGCCGTTCATAAAATGGGGGTTGAAATTGCAATTGTGATTGGGGCGGGAAATATTTGGAGAGGGAGCGACAATGGTGATTCAGGTATTGATCGTGTGCCTTCAGATTACATTGGAATGCTTGGCACAGTGATGAATTCAGTCGCCCTACAAGCGCATTTAGAGAAACGTGGTATTTACACGCGAGTTTGTTCGGCGTTAGATATTCCGTCAGTTTCAGAAAGCTATATTCGCCGACGAGCCGAACGGCATTTAGAAAAGAGCCGGATTGTTATTTGTGCGGCGGGGACGGGAAATCCTTATTTTACAACAGACTCAGCTGCCGCTTTGAGAGCGCTAGAGCTTGAATGTGATGTACTGCTTAAAGCCACCAATGTAGATGGTGTTTATAATGCGGATCCACGAACAACCCCAGACGCCACCCGCTATAAAGCGGTAACGTTTGATGAAGTTTTAGAAAAAAATTTAAAAGTAATGGATGGAACCGCCATTGCTCAATGTCGTGATAATAAAATGCCTATTGTGGTTTTTAAACTTATGGAACCAAACAATATTTCTAAAGTGGTTTGTGGTGAAGACGTTGGTACAAAAATTAGTTAATTAGTGGCTAAGTTGCTTGAAAATAGATTTATAGCAGCTTTTTTGTTTCTATTTATTAGTCAAAGATTACGTAATCAAAAGCCCCAATAGAAGTTCTTTCTGGCACTTCTATTTCAATGCGTTGTGAAAAGTCTTCTTGATTTACATCTGAAACGACCGTGTAAGTATTAAGCGGGAAATGTGTCGGAACTGGGCCATCTACATCTAATTTAATTTCAAATGGTATGCCTGGCACTTTAGCGCCTGAAATAGTGTCATTTAATTTTAGTAGTGGGCGAATGGTTAGTTGGTAGTCACTGCAGTCTTCTCCTAAAACTAAAGGCGGATTGGTGCCACCGGTAGCGGTGCAACTCCAAAAATAATCTAAAGAATCATCTTTAGAGCCTGGAAGCACTTTCCCAGGGAGTGGATCGTCGGCCCGGATCCTAATACCGCCAGCTCCAAAATCACGAATATCGTCTTCACAAATATACCCCGCGCCAATTCCTGAAACATATCCAGAACAGTCTTGGTTATTTGTTGGAATAAATGTTTGTACGCCTTGAACACTGTTTTTTCGGGTGATAGACCAATCAATTAAGATTTCTTCATCGCCTGTTTTTCCGAAATCAAAAGAGCCTTGGAGTGGGTCAAAAGCATCAGCCTGAAAACCATAACGTTCTTTAAAATCGCTTAAAGCTTGCGAGTTTGGAATATCGTCTGGAGTTTGGAAAAAAGTGAGAACAAATTCATCCGTCGTATTAGGGGAATCATAGCGACCAACACTGACTTGAGGGGGATCTTGACCAGGATCGGTTGAACGATCCCATTGAAAAGGAATTTTATAAGTCTGTCCTTCCTTTAAAATATCGACGAAAGTGGCGTCGTTGTTGATCGCATTATCGACCTGGTTCGTACGACCTTCAATAGACCACGTAGTTTCAGCATTAATACTGGGGTGACTGATGTCTTGCGTACCATGTGTGCCCGTAAAGTTAATGCCGGCTCCACGAGCATTATGATGGAAAAAAGCGGCTTCCGCGCCAGATTCTGAGGCAAAAAATAGTTGAGTACTTCGCTGAATATTAGAGGCTTGGTCTAGAGATCTACCAATTGAATTAAGCGTCGCAAAAGCTAAGCTGAGAACTAAAAGAGAAGTTCCCATTGAGATAAAAATCGAAATGCCCTCAACTTTTGTTTTCATATTTACCCCCTTATTTTAACACTTATTAAACGATTAAGCGATTTGTTTTCTAGCTGATTTAGTGAAGTGGTATTACAATTTGAGTAATGAAAAAAGTATACTTAGTGATTTTAGACGGATTCGGTTTAGCTAAAGAAGGTAAAGGGAATGCTGTAACATTGGCGAATACGCCTTATTTAGACAAGCTTTTGCCCGCAGAAAAAATATCACACTTAAAAGCGCATGGACATAGTGTGGGCTTGCCAGAGTTTCAAATGGGCGGTTCTGAAGTAGGGCACGTTACGATTGGAGCTGGACGGCCGGTAAAACATATTTTAACAAAAATTAACGACGAAATTGAGGCGGGCACTTTTTTTGAGAAAGAAAACTTAAAAGCTTTATTTACCAAAGCCCAAAAAAAAGGGCGGATTCATTTTTTAGGCTTAGCGAGCGATGGTGGCATTCACAGCTTTTTGCCACATCTGTTTGGACTTAGCCAAATGGCGGAAAAATTTAATATTCCAGACGTCTATGTGCACAGCTTTTTAGATGGTCGGGATGTGCCAGAACGAACGGCTAAAACGTATTTAGAAGAAATTGAAAAACATAAGGTAGGCACCATGGCGAGCATTGGCGGCCGATTTTTTGGCATGGATCGAGACACGAACTGGGATCGGACTCAGGCCGAGTACGATGTCTTAACCGGTGTAGACGTAGCCCCTACAGAGAAGTCTTGGGAGACAGTCATTGATGAATTTTATCAAGAAGATACAAAGTCAGATTATTATTTACCACCACAACTATTAGCTAAAAAAGGGCAAATTGAAAAAGATGATGTAGTAATTTGTTTTAATTTTAGAACCGACCGCATGCGACAAATTATGGCGGCGTTTTGTGATGAAGAATTTGCTGGGTTTGAACGTCCGTTTGTGTGTGATCCGGCTAATTTTGGTATTTTTGGAAACTATTACGATCGAGCGAATATTATTTTTTCGCTTTCGGCTGAGCCGATCAAAAACACACTCGGGCAAATTGTGTCAGAAAAAGGTGGTACACAATTACGAGTCGCTGAAACCGATAAGGTAAACCATGTAACGTTCTTTTTTTCAGGCGAGAAAAAGGCTTTGTTTGAAGGCGAAGAACGTATTTTGGTCGACAGCCCAAAAGTGCCTAGTTATGCGGATGCGCCAGAAATGTCAGCGGCAGAACACACGACTAAGACGATTGCGAAGCTAGAAGAAAAAGACTTTAACTTAGTGGTGCATAATTATGCTAACGGTGATTTAGTGGGGCACTCGGCCGATATTCCGGCAACGATTAAAGCGGTGGAAACCTTAGATCGTGAATTACAGCGTTTGGTGCCGGTGGTCCAAGCGCAAGGCTATGATTTAATTATTACGGCGGATCACGGTAATTGTGAAGAAATGATTATGCCTGATGGACACACACCGTGTCCTACGCATTCTAAAAACTTAGTGCCATTTCGCTTAATTAAAGCGGATGGTTCGGAACCAACTCTAGCAACAAAAGGGACGCTGGCTGACGTAGCGCCAACCATTTGTGAGTTACTAGAAATTGCAAAACCAGAAGAAATGGAAGGGCACAGCTTAATAGAATAACCTACTTGTCATTGCGAGGCTAACTCAATTTAATGCGTATTACGCGGCCCTGCCTGCCGGCAGGCAGGAATCTAATTTTTCTATTTTCCTTTTTTGTGTCGCCAAAAAAGAAAGAAAAAAGGCGACCCCAGGATTAAATTTTAATAAAATCCGCAAAGTATTTTCTAGACCGAGCGAACTCGCCTCGTTTTGACTCAGCTCAAACACGCGCTCAGTCTTACAAAAATACTTTGGTTTTTATAGTAAAATTTACTCAAGGGGAATAGAAAGAAGCTATTTTAACAACGCCTTGAGTTTATCTTCATCTTGTTGGGGGCCAATACCAGCAAAGCGGAAGTTTTCGGGTTGAAATAAGTCTTTGGCAAGCTGATTAACGTCCGCTAGCTTTACCGCGCGGACTTTGTTTTTCCAGTCGTCGTAGGTTTCAATATGGCCATACAATAAGGCATTTTTTGCGTATTCATGCGCTACGTCTTCGGTATCCTCGGTACTAAGATCGGTTTTTCCGACTAGGTAATTAATGGCTTTGTCACACTCTTCTTGAGAAATACCGTTAGCGGCAATTTCGTCGTATTCGTGTCGAATAGCGGCCACGGCTTTTAAGACTTCACTGACTTTTACCCCGGCTCGAGTGGTCATTAGTCCCGTGTCAGAATATTCATCGACATTTGTACGAATAGAGTAGCAAAGTCCTTGTGTTTCACGGACTCGTTGAAACATGCGAGAGCTCATATTGCCGCCTAAAGCCACGCCTAAAACTTTAAGCGCTGGGAATAATGGATCGGTTTCGGCTAGGCACTGGACACCGAAAGATAAATGATACTGTTCGGTTTTTTTAGTGCGTAATTTTAACTGGTTGGTGGCAAAGCTCGGGTTAAAACTGGTTGGGGGAATCCCGCGTGGTTTATCACTTACAGGAAACATGGCTTCCATCTTATCAAGCGTGTTTTCATCAACCGCGCCAGCACAAACAATAACCATATTTTCGGCTACGTATTGTGATTCTTTGTAAGCAACAAAAGCTTCGCGAGAAATGTTTTTAACGACTTCCGCGGTGCCAATTTGGTCCCAACCAAGCGGTTGGTCACCAAAAACAAGTCGTTCAAAATCCCATGAGATTTGGTACATAGGGGCATCTTGATACATGGCCATTTCTTCTAGAATAACACCGCGTTCTTTTTCTATTTCTGCGGCCGGGAAAGTGGCGTCAATCAACATGTCAGATAGCACAGAAAGAGAAGTGTTTAAGTTTTCTTTACCCGATTTAACATAATAGCCAGCGTACTCTTTACCGGTAAAAGCGTTAAACTCTCCGCCAAAGCTATCAACGGCTTCACTGACTTCTTTTGGGGTTTTGTATTTTTTCGCCCCTTTAAAGAACATGTGTTCTAAAAAATGAGAAAGTCCGGTGTTTTCTTTCGTTTCATAACGAGAACCGGCCCCGACTAATACGAGTGTGGTAATAACGTTGGTACCAGGCATAGAAATTGCCTGTAGTTTTAGACCGGAAGTGGTGGTTCGTTCGTAAAGTTTCATCGAAAAATAGCTTACCGAAAAAATGGCCGGTGGCTACTTGGCTTTCTAGAATTAAAGCGGCTTTAGGGTTACCTATTAAGCCAGTCCTCAATAGAAAAAGACTCTAGATGATAATTAAATTCTGAAGTGAGTCGATCTTCAACAATGATGAGTTTAGGCGGAAGAAGGTTTGGAATGTTGGTGGTGTCGTCTAGGGTTACCAGCTTGTCATAGAGGGCTTGGTAAGCTTTTAAATGAGTGGTGAAGACTAATGACATTTGAGGACTTTGAACGACTTCTGTTTCTAGCTGAGTAGTTTGGTTGTCTAGGAGTACTTTAATATCGGCGAGGATGACACGAGGCGCTTCGGCGTTGGCAAGCGCACTAAACTTTTCGGTGATTTGTTGCGCGTTGTCATTTAGGGTTTGATATGGATTAACCATCATTCGAGTTTGCACCGCAAAAGGGACTGGGTCTTCCATCAACGTTACGGCCGGGGCTGTTTCGGTTGGAATAGTTTGAGTGGTTCCAAGAAAGTAGCCGCCGCCCAAGAAGGCTATACACAGACAAGAAAGGGCTAAAGCGTATTGAGGTTTAAAGTAGAGCGACCGAAAAGATGGGGCTTCGGTTTGAAAGGCTTTTTTGATTCTTTGTTTAATACGCCAATCAGCCCACCAAGAAAGGCGGTAGAGGGGAAACGAAAATTTAGAATTAGATTTCATGTTAAAGGCCAAAGAATATGAAAATATTTTTAAGTGGGCTGAGCATAGGACGTATTTTTTTTAATCCGCGCGAGAGACTCATGCGTACATAACTATTGGATTGGTTCGTTATTTGCGCAATTTCTTCGGTGCTTTTGTCTTGAAGGTAGCGCATTAGTATGCAGTCTTTTTGTAACTCTGGCAGGGTGTTGAGTGCGGCTAGAATGGCTGATTTTTTTAAAGGCTGATCTAGGTTCTCAATCCATTGGGGTTCTAGGTTTAAAGTGCCTAGCTCGTTTTCCTCTATATTTTCTAAGTCTTTAGTTTCTGGGGTCTTTTTTTTGAAATGATCATACAAGGTGTTTCTGGCAATCGTAAAAATCCAGGTACTAAAAGCGAAGGTCTGATCAAACTGATCTCGTTTTTTAAGGGCTTTAAGAAATGTTTCACTGGTAAGATCTTCCGCCAGAAGCGTGTCGGCATTTGTTCGGTAACAAAAGTAACTATAAATTTTATGTTTATAGCTTTCGTAGTGTTCTAAAAACTCCGCTTCGTTCATACTCGCATCGTATCAAGAAAGAGAGCCAAAGGCGAGTTTGACTCTCTTTTTGCGGGCGTTTATTCTGTTGGGGTTTTAGCTAGAACCTCAATCAATTTATAGGTGAAGGCGTTTGCGTCTGCCGGAATTGGTTCTGGACGAGGGTTTTTTTCAATTTTTAATTCGTATTCAAACCCCGCTTCAAACTCAAAGCCTTCAATATCTGAGTACCAATTATTGCCATCAACCACTAAACACTCCATTGGGCCAACGCCCATACATTCTCTTTTTTGCGCGGCTACCTTAATAGTGATTATCTCTGATTGAGGCGTCTCGTCTGCTCCAAATTTTTCAATGTTAGAAAGGGCTTTGGCTGAGGTGTACTCTTCGCAGTAAGTGGCCCCAAACTCAGCATAACTTAGACCTGCTTGAAGCGCTTCTTCATCGCTTTTATATCGATTACCGTGTTCGTCACAGCGTTCAGCTTTGGTTTCCTCGTTCTCTGTGACGCCTTCAACGCTGTAGTCTACAACAATATCGTCTTCAACAGCGGCATTGATGCGTCCGATTCTAAAATCCATAGTTGCGGGTAATGGTTGTCCGTCTTGCATGGTAACACGAAAAGGGACGCCATTTTGTTCAGCTAACGCTTGAGCGGCTTCAACCGAAAGTCCAATATAATCACTTGGCATGGCCGGGGTTTCGTTTTTTTCTTCGCCTTCAACGTAATAATCAACAATTAAATTATTTTCAATCGTCGCATTAATACGCCCGACTCTAAAGTCACGAGTAGTTGGCTGCATTTGTCCATCAAGCATAACCACTCGGAAAGGCGTGTCATTTTGCGAGGCTAAAAGTTGTCCTTCTTCAAGTGTCAGGCCAAGGTAGTCTACAGTAGACTCGTTCGTTTCTTCTTCTCCTTCAATGGTGTAGTCGACCACGATATTGTTTTCAACCGAGGCGTTTATTCTTCCAGGACGATAATCAAGCGTCATTGGCAGCGGTTGTCCATCGAGGCTAAGCACGCGAAAAATAGTATTATTCTCGGCCGCAAGGCTTTGTGCTTCTTCCACCGTCAGCCCAATATAATCTGCTGAATTTGTCATGTTTTTATTAAGCGTGTTAACGATATGATTCATCTCCATTGGCGTCAGTGTGTCTCCCGGTTCAATATCCTCTCTTGGGGCGGCTTCTAGTCGGTTCAGGGTTTGAATGTAGCCTCCATACCAAGTGGGATGCATTTCTCGAGTCATAGGTAATTCAAAAGCCAGTGTGATAATTTTGGCGGCTTCGGCGTAAGTAATACCTTGTTCTGGTTTAAACGTGCCGTCTGGGTTCCCGCTGACAATATTCATACAAGATGCGACCTGTAGTGCGTCGGCGTAATCGGCGGACCAGTCAACATCAGGGTAGTTAAAAGCCCGACGACATTGGAGGCTTGTGTTTTGACGGCTTTCTAAAACAGTTTGTAAAAATTCGGCGCGTGAAACTTCTGGATTTTTAGTACAGTAAGTTTCGTTATACCATTCCGTAAAATTTCCGCCTAAAGTGGTGCATTCGCTTTCGGTTTGGGCTTCCAAAAAAATAGTGCCTTGTACAAAAGAAAGTGCGTGCGCTGATGGGATCTGCATTAGTAACCCTAGAGCAGTAAGTCCCAAAGTGTAGGTGGGCAGGTTGTTTTTCATGTATTTAAAATTAAAAATATTTACTTAAAAAGGTTAAGCAGAATCTTATACGATGGAAATCTATCGGTGCAACAACTTTTTTTATTTGTTTTTGCTAATTGCCGGTAGATTGAGTGTTTTGCCTTTTCTGAACAGGATGATTATGATCGGAGAGTCTATTATGGAAAACATTGAAAACAGCGAACGCATTGTGGTTAGAGAGGCTTTTATTATTCCAGCCTTTAAGGTGGTTCTTTCTCAGTTTTTATTGGGGAATATCTACTTTTTACTCATTACTTTTTATGGGCTTGAATCTATTATTGGGAATATGATTCTTTTTAACGCTTTAGAAGGGTTGCAGATACTTTTAAGTGTTTTTATTTTTTTAGGTTGGTACCACCGTTCGTATGAAATTTCTATGGAAGAAATAGAAGTAAATTCTGGTTTGATATTACAAAAAACTTCGTCTTATTCATTAGAACATTTAGAGTCAGTAACGTTTAAAAAAACCTTTAGTGGTTTAATGTTTAATTATGGGGACGTAAAAGTTTCGCTTCATTATGGAACTGACAGTAAAATTATTCACATTAAAAACGTTAAAGATCCAGCTCGATACGCTAAGTTTTTGAATCAGAAGTTAAAAAACGGGGGGACAAAGAAATCTATTTTTTAAAAAACACCCCCTAGCGGGCGTGTGTTTTGAAAAAGTGGTGGGTGGGGCGAGGATCGAACTCGCGGCCAACTGGTTAAAAGCCAGATGCTCTACCACTGAGCTACCCACCCGATCGTTGATCGGAAACATATAAATTTTTGGTGGAGCCTATCGGAGTCGAACCGATGACCTCCTGCGTGCAAGGCAGGCGCTCTAGCCAGCTGAGCTAAGGCCCCGTAAAAATTTAATGACTGCGTTTATGCTAATTTAATCCTGGAATTATTGGTCCAAGTGTTGCTCCTAGAAAGGCATCTAAGCCTCCGGTGAGCCACATGAATGAGCCAATGGAAAGCATGAGTCCGAACAGTTTTACAAAGGTGTATGTACCACCAGAAAGGAACCATCGTTCGGCAAAGTCAAATTTTCCAGTAAAATCAACGACTGGTTTAGTGTAGACAATCATTAGGATGCCACCTACAATTAGGATTAAGCTTATTAGCATGTGCAAAACGAAAAGAACTAACGCAGTAGCCAGATATTAGGAGTCATCAGAGTTTTGTCAAAATTTAGTTGTAAAATTGGCGAAAAGCCGCTATAATAACGGGATGCTACGTATGATTTGTGAACGAATTAAAGCTCCCATGGCCGGGTTTCTGTTGGCTTTAATGCTGAGTGCGTGGGTAACGCCAGTGTTGGCTCAAAGTTTATTGCCAATGCCGGTAGAAGGGGCTTATGGAGGTATTTTAGAGAATAATCGTGCGGCTCGAATTGTTGAAGAACAGGCGCTTAGTTATACTTTTTTTGAAAGTGTAATTTATGGTTTTTTCAGTGATGAAAATATTAAATCAGCCAATGTGGTTCTTGGGGCGATTGCGATTGTTTATTTAATTGTGATTGGCACTAGATTTATCTTGTCAGATGGAAAAGAGGAAGATATTCAAAACGCACAAAAGCATTTTGGGTTTGTAATTTTAGGGTTGTTAGTTATTTCATTGGCTCA
>CAJQJI010000005.1 GCA_905478675.1 Candidatus Altimarinota bacterium | reverse complement strand
CGGAAATACGATGAAGCGGAAGTATCGGCCGACACGGCTGAAGGGGCTAAATACGGAGTGAGTGGAACGCCTACAATTTTTGTTGGAACACAAATTCTACCAGGGGCGGTTGGTCCTGAAACTGTCCGAGCGGCTGTTAATGCGGAGCTTGGAAAATAGTTTAAGTACTTGATGAGCGTTTTGTAAAATAGGGGAGTCATAATCGTGACTCTCTTATTTTTTTTATTACACTGAGTCGCGATGACAACAATGGAACAGATTACGGCTTTGTGTAAACGGAAAGGGTTTATTTATCCAGGGAGTGAGATCTATGGCGGGTTTGCTAACTCTTACACCTATGGCCCTTATGGGGTACAAATGAAAAATAATTTGAAAGCCCTGTGGTGGAAAATGTTTATTGAACAACGGCCAGACATGGTAGGGATTGATGGGACTATTTTATTGCACCCACAAACGTGGAAAGCGTCTGGGCATGTGGATACTTTTAATGATCCGATGATGGATTGTAAGAACTGCCAAGCGCGTCACCGAGCGGATCACTTAGCCGAAACTAAAATGGACGGTAATGCCGACCATATGAGTTTAGAAGAACTAACAACCTTTATAAAAGAACAAGGGATTAAATGTCCTAAATGTGGGAAAACTGATTTTACAGAAGCCCGTCAGTTTAACTTAATGTTTGAAACGCAAATGGCTAAAACAGGGGAAGATAGTACGGCTTATTTGCGACCAGAAACGGCACAGGCTATTTTTTTAGAGTTTAAGAATGTGGTTGATACCACGCGGGTAAAAGTGCCATTTGGAATTGGGCAGATTGGGAAAGCTTTCCGAAACGAAATTACGCCTGGGAATTTTATTTTTCGAGTGTTGGAATTTGAACAAATGGAAATTGAGTACTTTGTGCCTGAATCAGAGTGGGAACAACATTTTGATGCTTGGGTTAAGGCTATGTATGATTGGTGTGAAGTGATTGGGCTAGAGAAAGATAAAATTCATGAACTAGATGTAGAAGGGGATGCGTTAGCCCATTATTCTAAAAAGACGATTGATTTAGAATACGAGTTTCCCTTTGGCGTTAAAGAACTTTATGGCTGTGCTTACCGCACGAATTTTGATTTAACGAATCACGAAAACGCTTCTGGCAAAAAACTGCGTTGGCGTGATCCTCAGACAAATGAAGAATATATTCCTCATGTGATTGAACCTACTTTTGGAGTGGATCGATCAATTTTGGCGATTTTGAGTACAGCTTACGAGGAAGAAACCCTGGAAGGGGGAGAGGTGCGCACGGTGCTTCATTTAAAACCCGTGATTGCACCGGTTAAAGTGGCGGTGTTGCCGTTAACCAAAAAAGATGGATTACCGGAAAAAGCACAGGAAATTTTAGCTTTAGCGCAAAGTTTTGGGAACTGTGAATACGATGAAGGTGGTAATATTGGGAAACGTTATCGTCGCCAAGATGAAGTTGGTACGCCGGTGTGTGTGACAATTGATTACGAAACGTTAGACGATGCGGCGGTGACGGTGCGTGATCGTGATACCATGGCTCAAGAACGAATTAAGATTGCTGATTTACAAAGTTATTTGAAAGAGAAGTACTTTGGATAAAGAACAACTTTCTGTCATCCCTGCGTAGGCAGGGATCTAGGGACTTTAGTATTTCCTTTTTTGGGGCCTCAAAAAAGAAAGAAAAAAAAGGACCCCGTGATTAAATTTCATAAAAAGTCTCAAACCATTTTTTAGACAAAGCGAACTGGCTGCTTCTATTCGAGTAACAAAGCTCAAACACCGTTTCGTCTTACAAAAATACTTTGGCTTTTGAATTGAAATTTTCTCCAGGGGAAATTTAAAAGACCGGATGTTAGTTTCAAATGAACTCGTAACGTCCGGTCTTATTTATCTGCTTTTGTAAATTTTATTTTTTCTTTGGTGGACGGCCTCTTCTTTTCGCGGGGGTTTTAGTCGCTACTTTGCTGGCTGTTTTTGCAGCGGCTCCAGCCGCAGCGGCACTTGGTTTAGCGGCGGCAATTATCCAGCCAAGGGCACTGATTCCAATAACGCCACCCCACCAAGGGTTGAACATCCAGATGTGATTTTCACGAACCGGAATGAGTTTATTGTTTATGTTCGCTTTGACTTCCACTTTTACTTTCGCCAAAGGAATGTACCACGGTAGTTGGTAGTTACCGTTTAAAGTTCGCTCTCCGTTTACCCAGTACTCTAGTTGTGCTTTAGGACGAGTATCGGCGTTATTAATGGTTGGCGCTACAAAAGTGGTTTCGCCTTGGGTCTCTGGCGTGTTGGCATTATTAGGAACGGTACGACCATCAAATTTGACGCCAGAGTTTTCGGTTTCGTTAACTCTAAAAGTAGGGGATGCGACAAAGGTTTTGTTAACCCATTCATTACGATCGGTTACGCCATCTCCATCTGAATCTGCGTTTAGAGGATCCGCTCCTACCGAAATTTCAAATTGATCATCAAGACCATCACCATCAGAATCGTATTCTAATGGGTTCGTTCCAATTTCAATCTCAGCCGCGTCACTTAAACCATCCCCATCGGTATCTGGGTTTAAAGGATCCGTTCCAAGTTCTTTTTCGTCACGATCAGAAACGCCGTCATTATCGTCATCTGGATCTTGATTATCACCAGTTCCAGTGCCGTCTGAATTTACGCTCTCACGTGGATCTAAAGGAAAAGCATCTACTCGATCCCAGACGCCGTCACCATCGGTGTCACGATCGGTTGGGTCAAGTCCTAACTTTACTTCATCTCCATCGCTTAACCCGTCACCATCACTATCAGGGTTTAGAGGATCCGTGTTGTAGCGTGGTTCATCAATATCTTTCAAGCCATCGTTATCATCATCTTTATCCATATTATCGCCTAAACCATCATTGTCGGCATCCGCCCATTCGTATGATTGAAAGGGGAAGGCGTCGAGTGAATCAATCACCCCATCGCCATCAGTATCAGTGAAAATAGAGCTGGTTCCTAGGGCCATTTCATCTATGTCAGAAACGCCATCATTGTCGTCATCCTCGTCTTCATTATCGCCAATACCATCGCCATCGGTGTCACGGTCTTCATTGGGGTTTAATGGAAAAGCATCAAGGGAATCTTGAATGCCATCGCCATCAGAATCAGCGTTTTTGGGGTCCGTGCCGAGCGCAAGTTCATCAATATCACTAAGGCCGTCGTTGTCATCATCTTCATCGTTAATATCTCCCACTCGATCACCATCCGTATCAACGATGTCATCTGGGTCTAGTGGTGCGCCATCCTCGTTATCCCGGACACCATCGCCATCGGTGTCAGGGTTTTTCGGGTCGGTGCCGAGCTCACGTTCCTCTTTATCGGTTAATCCGTCATTATCATCATCAGTGTCTTCGTTGTCGCCAAGTCCATCACCATCAGTATCCACCGATTCATTTGGGTCTGTAGGAAAAGCATCATCTTCATCTTTAGTAATATCATTATCGTCATCGGGGTCGCGATTATTACCAATGCCGTCATTATCACTGTCTTTATTTTCTTGTGCATCTAAGGGGAAAACGTCTTCATTATCTCGTACGCCATCGCCATCAGTGTCTGGGTTTTCAGGGTCCGTTCCTTTTGCAATTTCTTCTGTATCATAGAGGCCGTCATTGTCATCATCACCGTCAGCATTGTTCCCTTGCCCGTCGCCGTCTGTGTCTTTGGTTTCGGCTGGGTCT
>CAJQJI010000004.1 GCA_905478675.1 Candidatus Altimarinota bacterium | reverse complement strand
CGATCGATATCAATCTCCGATTCAAGTAAAAAGGCTGACTCTCTATCCCCAGGGTTCGTCACATCTTCTTTGATAGTGGTAATAACAGGTCCCCCCTGCTTAAAGTACACAATCACTTGATCGTCTTTTTTAAAGTCACCTTGCTCTATTAAGCCTCGAACAAGGGGCAAATGTGTGGTTCCATAAGGATACAACTGTGCCCCCGAAATATTAAATTGGGCTTTAATTTGATGCGATTTATAGGGAATTTTAAGAGGGACACTTTTAGCCAAAACTTCCATTTGCGCCCTGATGGTCGAACGCAATGGTAACATCAACGTGTATTTAAGCACGGAGGCTCCAATCCAAGTTTCCAGCTGAGACTCCACTCCATTCAACGTCTGTAATCGCGCCGACGCGGACTCACGATCATTATTGGCTAAAGCTCGAACCGATGCTTCTAATGGCTTCAGCGTCGGTTTCAACTGAGCCGCCAGTCGATCATAATTCTGCCGAACTTCCAGCGGCAAGGCGGCATATTGCTCGGGCAAGCTTTGGGCCTGGGCCACCGAAAACAATAAACAAAGTGCGAGTAAATATTTCATCATTCTTTTGTATCTTAACGCATCTAAACCACGCCTTGAAAAGATTTTAAAATAACCGTGCTTGGTGAAGCCATTTTTTTAACGGCTCATAACTTTGCCGATGTTCGTCACAATACACGCCTTCATTAAGTAACGCTAAATGTGCTGCCGCCCCATACCCTTTATGCGTTTCAAAACTAAACGCGGGAAACTTCGTGGCGGCGGCAATCATATAATCGTCACGCGTTACTTTAGCGATAATAGAGGCGGCAGATATTTTCAGCACCTTCTCATCCCCTTTAACAATATCTTTTGACGGATACGGAAATTTAAACTTATCACGCCCATCAACTTGTAATTGAATATGTGTCGTCGCGAGACCTGTTTTATTTCTTGGTAGCTTGGCTCGCAAATCCTCAACCGCTTGATTCATGGCCATTTCATTGGCGGGTTTAATTCCGATTTCATCAATAATGGTCGCCGATACTAACGATACCCCCCAAAAAACATTCTCAATAAGCCACTCAAACGCCATTCTTCGTTGTTCGTCGGTTAGTTTTTTTGAATCTTTAATCAGCGGAAAAACGGCGCAATTCAAATTTGTCAGCTCTTCTTTAAAAGCGACAGCCCCAGCTACAACTGGCCCTGCCAGGGCTCCGCGACCGGCTTCATCTATGCCTATAATCATCGATAGACAGCATACCTTTTCTAACGAGACAATAAAGCCCCTGCTGCCGCTAATTGTTTTAGCATAAGCTCGCGATACTCTTTGGCTCTGTCAAAGTACGCCATATGTATGATCTGCACGGCCTGTTCGCGATCTTCATGCGGCACATAAAAAGAAAGACGATGTTGCCGCTTCGTTTGCGAAACTTGTTCAATATTAATCCCGGCGCTTGAAAGGGCCGTCGTAATTCCAGAAAGTAACCCCTCTTGATTCGCCAACTCACTTCCTACCACAGACACATTAGCCATACTTTCTTGATCCCATTCAGAACTAATATTTCGACGAACAGCATTAATTTTAATCGACGTAAATTGGCTTTGAATATCTCTAATTTTAGCTCGTAAGACTTTTTTATCGGCGTCATCTTTTGGTAAAGGAATCGTAAAAGCAATAGTATTCCCCTCGGTCATAATATCATTTACCGAAATGCCAGCTTCTCCAAAAATTTTTCCTAAATACTCATTTACCCCCGGTTCCCCGGCCACCTCCGATATATCTAACTGTAAACAATCATGCGGATGCGAAGCAATCGTCTTGAAAGGCATTTTTGTGGGCACATCACTCACGCTATAAGTAGTTCCGCCTTCTTCTGGCGTGGCCACGCCCTTAAGCCGTAAGTTAATTTTTTCTCTAAAGGCTAATTCCAAAGCCTGAACGTGTAACAACGACGAACCAGAGCGGGCTACTTCTAGTGCTTCATATAATGAAATATCACTTAAAATCTGTGGCGTATTTACGGACTTATCCAAAAGGCGCGGATCGGCTGTCATCATACCGCGTTCCGGTTTCCAGAAAATAGCCCCTCCACTCCCTTCATCTAACTCTCTAGAGGCCACAGCAAAATCAACCGCTGTAGTGTCTGAGTAACTTCGCCCTATAGCCGAAACAATACCACCGGGAAGCCCTCCAATGTCTCCCCCTGCTACATAAATAAGCTCGCGATTCCGCGGGTCAATTCCAGCTAACGTCTCCATTATACCGGATTGAGTTTTCTCATGAACCCTTTTACCCTCCCCCGCCATAATCTCTCCAAGATCATAGGCGGGGATATCGTGTGCTAAAAGTAACGCTGCGGTGCCTTTTCTTGTACTTCCTTCTCCTAAGCGACGGATAAGTTTGTCTCGTAGATCATAGGTTTCTTCGCGGGGGCTTAAATCCGCATTAGTCCCATCCCAAATTATTTTTTTTAATTCATATAATTCATCGGTGAAAGCTTTTCTTACCGCTTCTGTATTCCCAGGAATGGCTTCATATTTTTCAAGTACCGCCTCCTCTACTGGTTTAAAGGCTTTATTTACCGCCTGAGAGGTTGTTTTTTCGCCTTCAGTAATTTCATCCATCGCGTTCATAATTTTATCGGTCACCCCTTCATAGGCTGACACGACAATGCCAGATTCCGCTGGAACCTGAGCCATCTGGTTTTTAACCACCTCTAAAAATTCAGTCTGTGCACTAACCGCTACTCCGCCAAATTTGTTCCAAGATTTATTCATCAAAACTATTTATAAAATTAATTAAAATTAAGTCAACTCTGTGGAAATTAAATCACGGTTCTTGTTGAATTTACTTTTAAGTGTGTAAAAAAAATGAATTTGCTTTTTGAACAAAAACAACCATTTTAAACAAAATT
>CAJQJI010000003.1 GCA_905478675.1 Candidatus Altimarinota bacterium | reverse complement strand
TAGAAGTACATATTTACCTTCAATCACTTCATCTAAAATATCCCACACTACTTTTTCACCATTTTTAATTAATTTTTCAGCACTTTTAACATTATGCGCTAATTCAAAACCGATCAGTTTTGAGATTACAAAAGGCTTAAACAATTCTAAAGCAATCTTTTTAGGAAGACCACATTCATGTAGTTTAAGCGTTGGCCCAACCACAATCACTGAACGACCAGAATAATCCACTCGTTTCCCTAAAAGATTTTGACGGAATCGCCCTTGTTTCCCTTTCAACATATCTGAAAGTGATCGTAATCGTCGTCGTTGTACTTGATTTACTCCAGATCGAGAATTTCGAACTGAATTAGAAATCAGAATATCAACTGATTCTTGTAACATCCGTTTTTCATTTCGACAGATAATTTCTGGCGCCCCAAGTTGAATTAATTTTTTCAAACGAGAATTTCGATTAATCACTCGTCGGTATAAATCATTCAAATCAGACGTTGCAAAACGCCCTCCATCAAGTTGAACCATTGGTCGTAGTTCCGGTGGAATTACCGGAATCACGGTTAAAATCATCCATTCAGGACGAATATTGCTTCGTTCAAGTGAAGAAACCAGTTTCACTCGTTTAAGTAATTTCTTTTCTTTTTGCCCTGAAGCCGCTTTAAGTTCGGCTTTAAGTTGTGCAATAAATTTTGGCATATCCATTCGTTGAATTACTTCACGAATCGCATCCGCTCCAATTCCAGCTCGGAAAACATGACCAAACTTCATAGAAATAGCTCGGTATTCAGTTTCAGTTAACACTAAACCAACTTGTAAATTTTTAAGTTCATCCTTAGCACTTTTAAAATTAGCGTTTACTTCTTCAAGATTCATAACTAGCTCAGCTTCTAAAGCGGCTAAATCTTTTTCGGTCATATCACCATTTTTTACCGCTTTCTTAGCGGCTTTCAAACTGGCTGAATTTTCTTCTTTCGCTTTTTCAATAATTTTTTGGTAATCCGCTTCAAGTTCACTCATCGCTTCTTCTTGCTCTTCTTCATCAACATCTACCACTAAATAAGAAGCAAAATAAACAATTTGTTCTAATTGTTTTACCGACAAATCCATCAACAAACCAATTCGAGAAGGCGTTGATCGTAAAAACCAAGTATGCGTTACTGGTACGGCTAATTTAATGTGTCCCATTCGTTCTCGTCGAACAATTGAACGCGTTACTTCAACCCCACAACGTTCACACACAATCCCTTTGTAACGAATTCGTTTGTACTTTCCACAAGCACATTCCCAGTTTTTAACCGGACCGAATATTTTTTGACAGAATAATCCGTCTGGTTCTGGTTTTTGAGTACGATAATTAATCGTCTCTGGTTTGGTTACTTCACCGTGAGACCACGATAAAATTTCCTCGGGCGAGGCTACAGATAAAGCGATCGCATCGAAATCTTTGATTTTTTTGATGTTGCTCATGGGCAATCAGAAAAGACTTAAAAATTAGAGGTTAGGTTGCTCTGTAAAAGGTTTTGTACAAAAAATTTAGTCGTTACTAATCTCGTAATCTTTCTTGTTTTCAACCCTAAACAAAACTTCCTGAAGTGTTTAAACGTTTCTAGAAAACGCTTAAAAGCTGATAGAATATAGAAATTAAGCCTCTTTAGTCAACTTAAATTAAAAAGACAAATTTAAATGCACATTTCTCTCTTAGTGGTTTAGTTTTTTAAAAGAATAGATTTATAAACTTAGTTTTATTAGGGCTAATTTGTGTAAAAATTTTTTTGTCGTTAAAAACGGGAATTTAAATTAAATTTTTGTGTAAAAAGATATTTTATTTTGATATTTAAAAGAAAGGGGTTTCACAAATTGTACTCTTATTTTTTAGTTTGAGAGTCTCGCTTAGGGCTGGTTAAAAATTTAATTCAGGAGAGTTTTTAATTAAATGTGTAAAACTTGGGGTAAAAGTCTGCATAACTTTAAAATCTTTATGTGTAAAAATAAGAAGTAGATTTTTTAGAGGAAAGCTGAAATGGGGATTAAGACCAAATCTCACCAGGTCTGACTAAGGTTTGCACGGGAGTTTTGCACCCTGGCATAAGTTTTGCACCAATACCGATTTGTGTGCCGTAGCCTACAATAGCGCCTAGTTTTAAGTGATTTGAGTCAATTAAGTCTTCTTTAATTTTTACACGAACCGATTTTTTATCGAGTCGTAAATTTGCCGTACAACTAAAAGCTCCAAAGTTAACTTTATCGGCCACAACCGAGTCTCCAATATATGCCATATGACTGCTAACCTCTTTTCCAAGCCATGATCGAGCGACTTCAGTATTGTAACCAACAACTGAGTTTGTACCGATAATTGAATTTCTCACTAACGCGTTATTTCCCACAATCGCGTTTGTACCAATATAAGCGGGCCCATTAATAACGGCATTTTCAAAAACACGAGCCCCCGCTTCAATTACCACGTGCTCGCCTTTAATAGTCGCGTTTTCGGCTATCTCGGCGTCAGGACTAATAAAAGAATCAGATTGTTCGAGTAAAACATCCATCATTTCCAGTACATGCCAAGGATATTTAATCGCTTGCCAAACACCGTTATATTCAACCGCTTTAAAGGTTTTAGTTTTAAAAAGAGCGTCGAGCGCGACTTCATACACATCATCCTGAGTTGATTTTGCGGTCATTAAAGCCTGCTTTAGATCGCCTGCGTTATTAAAACCGTGTACCACAATATTAACTAAGTCAGACGGCTCGTTCCCTTCACCTGGTTTTTCAATAATAGATTGTATAGCGCCGTTCTTCCCGATTTCTAAATAGCCACCCGGAAAATAAGTCGCTCTTCTTTGGGCGAGCAAAGCGCCATCGTGGGCGTTGGCTTGTTTTATAACTTCGTTAATAATATCGGTTTCAACGTAATCGTTTCCATTATGAATCAACACCGCTTCCTCGTCTTTTACAAACTCAAGGCCGGCTAAAATGCCGCCCGCCATCCCTTCTTCTAAGCGCGGTTGATTAGTAACTTGCGCGTTGTTAAGGAAATTATTTTCAGCGCACAAGGTTTTTACTGGGGCGTGGTTATCGGGGTTGGTCACAATGATAAAATCCGTACAACCCGCTTTATGCGCGTTTTTAAGCAAGTGTAAAAGTAAAGGTTTGCCTAAAAATTCTAAGAAATTTTTATCACTAATCGGTTCCATCCGACTGGAACTGCCCGCGGCCAAAAAAATTGTTTTCATATACTAAGAGCATACTAAGCGGCAAGGCGCCTTGGTGCAACTTACACTAAAAAAAGTTAATTTCGACATTTGACAAAAAATTTTTTTTGGCAAAATTTCGGCCAATCGCCCGCATGACAATTTTCATGTGTTTAACACATCGTAAAGGTCTCTGGCGATTCGAGATCTTTTCAATTTTAGGGAGACTAAAAAATGCAAGAAGCAGGTAAGGCAGTAATTGGAGGTGTCGCCACCCTGGCCCTCTTGGCTATAATCCTTCTTGAGGCGGCAGGCCTGGATATGGCGGTGATTTTGCTGGCCGGCAAAACGCACCCCTACTATGCGGCGTTGGGCGTTATTGCCCTCACTGTCGCTTTGGCCTTTAAGGGCCGAGTTGCTTTTCGGCAGATTTATTTGCCCAATTCCTGATTTGACCGGATCTCGGAAACCTCGACGCCCCGC
This sequence comes from Candidatus Altimarinota bacterium, assembly GCA_905478675.1. GTDB lineage: Bacteria > Patescibacteriota > Gracilibacteria > UBA4473 > UBA4473 > JAACPJ01. Next base: position 3,925 of record CAJQJI010000003.1, on the reverse strand, counting down.
ATATTATGCGGGGCGTCATTAACTTTTTTAAAAAGGCATAACTTTACACTTTTTCAAACTTAAAGCCTTCTTCGCCGTTTTCTTCCTTATAATCAATCCTTTTGTTTTGCAGCCATTTATAGCTGGTAATATCACAAAAAATACGAATACCATTACTCTCTACGACTTTATCACCGCGGTCGGGTCGTTCTTGAAAATCTAAGAAATAAGACGGATCACCGTATTCTTGAATGACTTCAATTTTAAAGCCAAAACCCTCCTGGCCCCCGTCTTTTTGAAATTCAATAATTTTTTGTTTGGCGACATCGGTAATAACGGGGTCTTTTTTGTCACCACCAACTTCGTGCCCAAGCTCACTAGCGGCTTCGTTTAGATCCCGCATCACGGTTTCAAACATTTCGTCACCGTAGTGGGCAATAACACCGTCTTTTAGACTTTCATACTGATTAATATGACATCCGGCACAGGCAATACCATGCGCCGCTAAAATTTCGTGCGCGGTTGGAAAATCCATCAGCACATCTGCAATAATTTCTTCGCCGGTAAACTGGTGAGGGGTTTGGGTCATCAACTTATTTACTAACGTTTTTTGCTTAAAAGGCGAGAAAAATTTAGAATTAAAAAGAATATGAATACAACCGCTTTAAACGAATTCGATGTACAATATGCCGCTCTGCTTAAGGATATTTTAGAGCACGGCATCGAAGAAAAAAACGAACGAACGGGCCATGTGTGTAAAAGTTTACCCGGCATGACCATGAAGTTTGATCTGGCCCAAGGCTTTCCTTTATTAACGCTGCGAAAAATTCCGTTAAAAGTGTTTATTGCTGAACAAATATGGTTTTTAATGGGCGGGAAAAATTTAGAATGGTTACAACAATTTACTAAAATTTGGGATGATTTTGCGGAAGAAAATAATTGTGTGGAATCGGCTTATGGGTTTCGGTGGCGCGCCCATTTTGGCCGCGACCAAATCGACGGCTTAGTTAAATTATTAGCAGACGATCCAACTTCACGACACGGCGTAATTTTAATGTGGGATCCGGCCGATGATGGCTTAGCCTCTGGCACGAAAAAGAAAAATGTACCGTGCCCTTACACCTTCACCGTTCAAATTATTGGCGGCAAACTGTGTTTGCATTTAGTCATTCGTTCAAACGATATGATGTTAGGCAACCCGCACGACACGGCTGGTTTCGCCTTGTTGGCTGAATTTTTAGCTGAAAAATTAGGCGTGGAGAAAGGTTTTTTGACCGTCTGTATTTCTAACGCGCATATTTACGATATTCACTTTGACCAAGCTAAAGAAATGGTTGAGCGAGCCGTCACGCATGAACCTATTAAATTTGAATGCCCGAAGAACGCTTTTGACCGAGCCGAAAACGGTGACACTGAATTAGTGACCGAAATTTTTGAGCAGTTTAAAGGGCAATATAACCCGCAAGAGAGCTTAGGTAAGATGAATATTGTATTGTAGCCTAAAACTTAAAAAATTAACTAGCCAAGACAAGTTCAGTCTTTATAGTTTTTATGATGTTGAACTTAACTTCTCGCATCCGAGCCACCAGACGCCCCAGTGGCAAAGGCCGAAAAGAAGTGTAGATCGAAAAAGTTACGAATTTTTGTGAGGTCATTCTGAATGTATTTCAGAATCTCTTTTTTTATTTTTAACTTTTTTTAAATATGGCTTTAGATGGAATGAATAACGGCGAAGTACTAACTCTAGATCGAGTTAATGCAGTGTTAGAAGGGATGGAATGGGTAGCGGTTAATTTTGAAGGCTCTTTGTATAAAGAACAATTAGGATTAAGTGGTTTTGAGCTAGCTCAAGGGCATTTTAATGAAGACGGTGACTTTGTAACAACCTCAGATACATTACCGGTAGTTGCGGCCTATGATATTGGGAATACGGTTCGTTTCCGGCTTTTAGGAGGACTACAAATTGACCTTCATGAATTAGCGGCCTAATGGCCACTATATTTTTCGATTTCGACTCCACCGTTTGCACTAAAGAATCTCTAGACGAAGTGATTGCTTTGGCGCTTAAAGAGTATCCGGAGCAAACTGGGTTAGTAGAAAAAGTAGAAACTATTACTAACCAAGGCATGAATGGCGAACTTGATTTTAAAGCGTCAGTACTCGCCCGTATTGCCGTTTGTCCCCTTAACGAAGCGCATTTCACGCTGACCGGAGAACACTTAAAACACTGTTTAACGCCCGGCTTTACCCAGCTTTTTGATTGGTTAAGAAGTAATGACTGGGATATTTACATTGTCAGTGGGGGGTTTTTGCCCTCGGTTAGTCCTAGTGCTGAATTTTTAGGTTTGTCGGCCGAGCAAATTTTTGCCAATGGGCTTCGAACCGATGAAACAGGGAACGTTTTAGAAGTTGATGAAAGCAGCCTGCTTTGGACAAACAGGGGAAAAACTAAGGTGATTAATCATTTAAAAGACACTCAGTCTTTAGCTTCGCCGTTAGTGTTAGTCGGTGATGGGAGTAATGATTTAGCCGCCTTTAAAGCCGGCGTGGTAGATCACTTTATTGGTTTTGGGGCCAATGTGGTGCGTCCAAAAGTCGCTGCCGAGTCGCCCGAATTTGTTCGTTCTTTAAGCGAACTCAAAACTGTCCTTAAAAATATTATTTAAACAATTATTCATATGAATCCTTCACTTAATAAAAATCAGATCAAAATCCTTCTATTAGAAGGCGTACATCAAAACGCGATAGATTATTTTAACGCCCAAGGGTATAGCAATATTGAATACGTTAAAACGGCCTTACCTGAAGACGAGTTGATAGAAAAAATTAAAGACGTTCATTTTTTAGGTATCCGATCACGGACACAATTAAACGAAAAAGTTTTAAACGCCGCGCAAAAATTAGTGGCGGTCGGGTGTTTTTGTATTGGCACGAATCAAGTTGATTTAGAAGCGGCTCGTAAGCGAGCGATTCCGGTTTTCAACGCCCCGTTTGCCAATACGCGCAGTGTGGCCGAGCTAACGATTGCCTCGACCATTCACTTAATGCGAGGGACATTTCAAAAAAGTGCCGCGGCACATCGAGGCGAATGGCTTAAAAGTGCGGCGAATTCGTACGAAGTCCGTGGTAAAAACTTGGGAATTGTGGGGTATGGGAATATTGGATCGCAGTTATCCGTACTCGCTTCTGGGCTCGGGATGCACGTTTATTATTACGACACCGAAAATAAATTAAGTCATGGAAACGCGCAGAGCGTCGATTCACTGAAAGAACTTTTAGAAATTTCTGATGTGGTGACGTTACACGTGCCTGAAACGCCCGAAACAAAAAACATGATGAACGCGGAGACGCTGGGCTATATGAAAACAGGTAGTCATTTAATTAATTACGCGCGTGGGACGGTGATTGATATGGAGGCGTTAGCGGCGGCCCTTAAGTCGGGGCATTTGCATGGGGCGGCCTTAGATGTGTTTCCGTTAGAGCCAAAGGGGAAAGACGAAACGTTTATTTCACCAATACGAGGTATGGAGAACGTTATTATTACGCCCCATGTAGGCGGCAGCACGCAGGAAGCGCAAGCCAATATTGGCCTAGAGGTGGCTGAAAAGCTCGTAAAATATTCAGATAATGGGTCAACGGCTTCGGCGGTTAATTTCCCAGAGGTAGCCTTACCGAATTACACCCAAGCGCACCGAATAATGAATATTCATCAAAACAAACCGGGCATGATGTCGGCCATTAATGAAATATTTTCGGCTGGTGGGGCCAATGTGTTAGGGCAGTTTTTACAAACCAGCGGCGATATTGGTTATGTGGTGGTCGATATTGAGGCGGAGCATGATCCTGCCGTTTTTAAAGACAAACTTAAGGCGTTAGAGGGTTCTATTAGAACTCGGGTTTTACACTGATAGAAAGGGAATTTAAGGCTTCTTCTTTTTTAAAATTG
>CAJQJI010000002.1 GCA_905478675.1 Candidatus Altimarinota bacterium | reverse complement strand
GGACTTTTTATCGGATGAGATTTTAGCGGTAGCGGATCAAATTTTAGTGATGTCGGTCAAAGCCGGCTTTGGTGGACAAAGCTTTATGACTACCAGTATTGATAAAATTAAAGCACTGCGCGCGCGAGGTTATAAAGGTGAAATTGAAGTGGATGGCGGCGTGAACTTAGATAATGCTCAAAGTTTAGCCGATGCCGGCGCCGACTTTGTGGTAGTGGGCAGTGCGTTAATGAAGCAACCAGCAGCCGACCGTGCGGGCTTAATTACTCAGTATCAATCAATTTAATGTTTACCGGCATTATAGAATCGGTTGGTGTGATTAAATCTATTAAAGGTAATCGTTTTGTAATCACACATGATTATGAAGAATCTTTCGCTTTGGGGGAATCAATCTCGCTTAATGGCATGTGCTCAACGGTAGTGGCGTCTTCGGCAAACACGATTGAGGTCGATATTATTCAAGAATCACGAAAGTTAACGACCTTTGGCGTCGCCAAGGTCGGGGACTTAGTTAATCTAGAACGAGCCGCTAAAATCGGGCAGCGTAATTCGGGGCATAACGTAACCGGGCACATTGATGAAGTAGGGAGTATTATTGGTTTAGATTTTGTAGAAGACTTTTGGTTGGTGCGGGTGCAGGTGAAAAAATCTCATCGACCGTGGCTCGTGCACAAAGGCTCCGTGGGCTTAGAAGGTATTTCGTTAACCGTAAGTGGGGTGAGTGAATTAAAAGCGGCAGAGGCTTGGTTTGAAGTGTCTATCATTCCGCATACTTGGGAAAATACAACGCTTAAATCTCGTACCGTGGGCGACGGGGTAAACGTTGAGTTTGATATTTTAGGCAAGTACGCCCTTAATATTACTTAAATGTGGAAAATACTGTTGTGGCCCGATCGAGCGTTCGCGCAGCTGACCATTAAGCTGATTAAAGTGTATCAAGCGACATTCTCACCAGATCATTCAGTTTCTGGAGTGGGAGATCCTTTAAAGGGCTGTAAGTTTTATCCAAGTTGTTCTAATTACGGTATTGAGGCACTCAAAAAATACGGCTTTATTACTGGTGTGCCGCGAATTATATGGCGGGTTCTACGCTGTCATCCGTGGAGTCATGGTGGGGTCGATCATCCTTAAAAAGCCAAAGAATGTTTTGGTAAAAAAGTTGGTGCCGACCCGCTTTAAAGCGGGTCGAGCACGTTTGGCGCCGAGTTTTCAGTGTCTGGCGATTTGCGGTAATTATAGGCCTTGGTTAACCCAGGGCGAAAAACCACTCACGTCAGTGCAGACAAAGGCAAACCATACGACGGCGGCCATGAACCACAAAGAGGTGATCCATGAGGTGCCGTTATTCTGTTTTAGGGCCATCAACACCAGCGGGCCAAAACCCACAAGCGTAATGAAGACCAGTGTCAGAAAGTGATCACCTTCCGTGAAACGAAAGAATAAATCATAGAGTTCAGACTTGTTATGCATTTTGGATTCTCCAAAATTTGAAAGATCTCGGCCAGCTTAACCGAGAAATTTCTGGTTGAGCCCCCGCCCAGCAGAGCTTTCATCAAAGTTAAGATACTTTCATTGTAGCATTAAAATAGACAAAAATCAAAAACATTCTATAAATACAATTTACTGATCTTTTGCCATCCAGTTATTTATGCTTACACTCGCTGGCGATGATTATATTTTCAATATTGGCTTTCTTACTAATTTTTTCGACATTGATCATAGTGCATGAGTTCGGGCACTACTACGCCGCTATTAAATCAGGGGTGAAAGTGGAAGAATTTGGCTTAGGGATGGGGAAAAAGTTATTTGGTTATAAAAAAGGTGAAACCGAGTTTACGCTTAATATGATTCCGTTTGGTGGATTTGTACGGATGCTAGGAGAAGAAGATGAGTCGAAAGATCCACGTAGTTTTGGACAGGCAAAATTATGGAAACGTATGGTGATTACCCTCGCAGGGGTATTTATGAATTTTGTAATGGCGATTACGTTTCTTACTATTTTATTTACGGTTGGAACCGATCCAATTCTGGTTTCTCAAGCGGACGTAGAACGCGCTTATGATAATGGCAAGCTGGCTTTCACCGTAGATGGGGTGCGAATGACGCCCGATGAAATTAAGGCTTTAGAGGTTACGACGAGTCCAGTTGTGTTTGAGTATTTAGAACAAACTAAAGCGCCTTTCCCTCAATCTGTTTGGTTAGCCACAACCGAAACCGTAAGAATTTCTTGGGCGGTGCTAGAAAAAGCGGCGGAAATTCCGGTGGAATTGATTCAAAAACAACAAGTGCCAGAAGGGTTAGCCGGCCCTATTGGAATTGCGGAAGTAACGCATAAGGTTTTGCCACAAGGTTTTATGGCCTTAGTAAAACTAACCGCCCTACTATCTATTTCATTAGCGGTCATGAATTTATTACCAATTCCAGCGTTGGATGGTGGCCGGTTTGTTTTTCAGATTTTTGAGTTATGTCTTAAGCCTTTTGGGATTAAACCGAACGAGAAATGGGAAAACTATGCTCATATGGCGGGTTTCGCCTTACTTATGGGACTGTTATTATTAATTACGTGGAACGATGTTGTCCGTATATTTTTTACTTAAAAGACTTAATTTTAACTAAGAGAGTCATTCGGGCTTGACACTTAAAGCCGCTTTCATAATATCGCGCGGCTAAATTAAAGAAATTATACATGGCTGAAACCTACAGCTTGGCTGCCGAAGTAAGAGAAACCACTAAAAAATCTGCTCGAGATACTCGTGCTCAAGGGCGTGTTCCAGGCGTGCTTTACGGCCATGGTGTTGAAGCTCAAACCCTTAGTGTTGATTACTCTGAGTTTTTACGTTTGATTCGTCGAGCTGGTCAATCTTCATTGGTTGATTTAGACTTCAACGGTAAAAAAATAAAAGTACTAATTCATAAGTACGATCAAGATCCAGTACAAGATACGTTCACGCACATTGATTTAATGGCAGTGAATTTAAAAGAAAAAACGATGGTGCACGTGCCATTGGAATTTATTGGAGAATCTGAGGCGGTTAAAAATAAGGGTGGTGTTTTGAATATTGCTCATACAAGTTTAGATATTCGATGTCTTCCAACCGATATTCCACAGCAAATCGAAGTAGATATTTCAGCGCTTAATGATTTACACGATCATATTAGTATCGCTGATTTAAAATTATCCGATGATGTTGAAATTATGAATTTAGAGGCTGATACGCAACTTTGTTCTGTTATGGGCCGAGCGGCTGAAGAAGAAGATCTAGACGCTCCAATTGAAATGCCTGAAGCTGATTTAGCGCCAGAAAAAGAAGAAGCCTAAGGACGTGGAAGTTCAATTTAGAAAAAAAAGGTCGCCTCTGGCGGCTTTTTTTTTAAGCTAGGTTCTGATGAAAGTTATTTTTAATGGTATTTTAAAAGAGGCGTGTGATCCAGATTTAAAGGTTTCCCCTTTTGGCGCGGCCATTGAGTTTGGACAAAGTGTTTTTGAAACGTTTAAGGTTACAGACGGACGTCCCCCAGCGACTATCAAACAGCATTGGGAGCGTTTATTTCAATCCGCACAAGCGTTGCAGTTTCCATTACCGCCAACGGTTACTCAGAAAACACTCGACAAAAGTTTAGCTCAATTAATAAATACATTGGAGTTAAGGGTGAGTTATCGTTGTAAAATTTTAGTGAATGCTGATTTTTGGTGGATGAAAATGACCCCACTCTTAGCGGTGCCACCAGAGGTTTATAGCCACGGCGTGCGGGTGGATGATACGGTAGAAGTTCGAGTGTTGCCAGAAGTGAAGGCCGTCTCGCCTTTGTATCCGCTTTATGCAGCACAGCACTCGGCGTCGACCGCTTTTGAGACGTTGTATTTCTCTCCAGAAGATTTTTTATTGGAAGGCAGTGTGAGTAACGTTATAGCAGTGCTTGATGGTGTTTTAGTAACTCCAAGTAAAGATGTTTTACCAGGAATTGAGGTGCGAGAGGTTTTAAAGAAAGCACAATTATTGGGTTTAAAAACTAGTTTTAGTGCCATTACTCGAGAGCAGTTAAAAACCGCTACAGAAATATTTTTGACCAATTCTATAAAAGGCCTTGTTCCGGTTAATAGCTGGAAAGATTGGCAACGAAAGTCGACCGATGTTTATGATCAATTAAAATAAAACACGAGGGTTGTCATTGTTTTTCTTTTTTGGTATAATAAGCCTTATGTCTCATCCACAAGTCTCGATTGTAATCCCTTCGTTTAACGAAGGGGCGTGGCTCGAACGAACGGTTCGAGGCTGTTTAGAAAAAACGAATTACCCTGATTTTGAAATTATTGTGGTCGGAGATGGTTGTACGGATGGTTCCGTCGAAGCCCTAGAGTCAAAAAAATTTCCAAATGTGAAAATTATTGATTTAAAACAGAGTCAAGGAGCCATTGTGGCGCGCAATAAAGGCGTAGATAGAGCAACTGGGGAAGTCTTGGTGTTTATTGATTCCCATCAAGAACCAGTCACAGAAAACTGGTTAGAGGTGCTTGTTCGGCTCTTGCAAAAACCAAACTGCGGAGCCGCAACGATTAATATAGCTTCTATTGGTGAAGTGGATCGCCTTGGATTTTTATACACGCTTAAAAATTGGACCCTTGAGCCAACGTGGAAAAGACCAAACAAAGCGGCTTCGGAGGTGCTTGCACCAGCGATTCCAGGGGGGTGTTTTGCGATAACCAAAAAATTATTTTTAGAAACGAGTGGTTTTAATGCACACTTAAAAAAATGGGGGCGGGAAGATTTTGAATATAGCCTGCGCTTGTGGCGGTTAGGGTATGATTTATGGTTTTCTAGTGAGGCCATCATGGGGCATGCTTTTGACCATAATCGGGCGTTTGAAATTAGTTGGGAGCAGGTTGATTTTAATACGCTCTGGACGGCTTATACGTTGATGGATCCAGACAGTGTAGAGCATGTAGAAGCGGCTATAGAAAAGGGTCGTCCTCAATTAATAAAGAAAATTAAGGCTCAAATAACAAGCGACGCTCTAGCCAAGGCACGTGCCAATTTATCTTTAAAAAGAGGCTTTGAGGGGTACAGAAAGACGTTCATAGATCTTTAATAAGTTGCCTTTCAGACTGAGAAGGAATACAGTTTAATTATTGTTTTTTAGTAATTAAAATGAAAATTATTCGATCGGTTGGATTCATGGCGCTGGTTTTATCGGTTTTATGGACGACGTTTGCGTCTAGTTCAGTTTTAAGTGATATTGAATCAGGGCAAGCGGCTAATATTGTGGAAGCCAATAATATTATTCATGTTTACACTTATTTAGGGGCCTCAACCGAGGCGGAATTTATGTCAACCTTTGATGAAGGTGAAGATTGGACAGATCTGCCGCTGGTGCCAGCGAAGGCAAAAACCTCGTCTGCGGTAAAAGCGAAAGCGCCAACGCTTTATAGCCGAGTAAATCGTAATACAGCGGTTACCGTAGAATCTGATTACGTAAAAATGATTGATGAGTGTACGGCGATTGAAGATAAAATATGGGATTACCGAACCGATACTTGTGTTGATTATTATTAGTCTTTTAAGCAAAACGTTCTAGGGGGAGTGTGCAGATTTATTTGGTCTTTACGCACTTGCGGGTAAAATCTTGCCAACATGGATTACAAACAAAAATCAATTGCGGCTAGAGCGGCTCATGGTGGGGCTATTTTTACGGGGCTGGTAGCGGCACCAAATACAAAAGAAGCACTTTCAGTTTATTATAGTCCTGGGATTGCAGGGCCTTGTTTAGAAATTGCAAAAGACAAAAGTAAGGCCTTCGATTTAACCATTAAGAAAAATACGGTGGCCGTTATTTCTGATGGGAGTGCGGTCTTAGGATTAGGGAACATTGGCCCAGAAGCGGCTTTACCGGTTATGGAGGGGAAATGCATGTTACTTAAGCATTTTGGAAATGTCGACGGAGTGCCAATTGTGCTTGATACTCAAGATCCAGACGAAATTGTAGAAACTATTATGCGTATAGCCCCAACCTTTGGAGGCATTAATTTAGAGGATATTTCGGCGCCGCGCTGTTTTGAAATTGAGGCGCGTTTAAATGAGAAGCTTGATATTCCCGTCTTTCATGATGATCAGCATGGTACCGCTATTTGTACCGTAGCCGCTCTTATTAATGCCCTAAAAGTCGTGCAGAAAGAGAAAGAGGCGGTAAAAGTGGTTATCTCTGGAGCGGGGGCCGGTGGCATTGCGATTGCAAAACTGGTTCGTCAGTGGGGCGTGGAAAACATTGTTATGACAGACTCAAAAGGGGTGGTGCACTGTGACCGAGATAATCTTAATAACGAAAAGCAAAGTTTTTGCACGGTAGAAGCCAGTCAAACGCTGGAAGAGGCCTTAATCGGAGCGGATGTTTTTATTGGCGCCTCAAAACCAGATGTTTTAACACCAGCTATGGTGAAAACGATGGCTTCGAGTCCCGTGGTGTTTGCCTTAGCCAACCCAGACCCCGAAATGCATCCTTCGCTCGCCGAAGAAGCTGGGGTAGCCGTAATGGCTACGGGGAGATCAGATTATCCAAATCAAATTAATAATGTCTTAGTGTTTCCGGGACTGTTTCGCGGACTGCTCGACCATCGGATAAATCAGGTAACGGATAAAATAAAATTAAGTGCGGCTGAAACTTTGGCGTCTTTGGTCGAAAATCCAAAAACCGATTACATTATTCCAGATCCCTTTGATAAGAAGATAGCGCCCGCTATGGCGGCGTCAGTTTTAGCTTAAGGATTTATTTTTGGCGTTATGATTCCACAGTTTGGAGTCTTGGCAATTGATATTTTAAGTTCGCGCCCTAGAATCGCTTCGTAATATATAATCATGCTACACTATCAACGTAATGTCCGTTTTATACTCTTTCTTATTTTGCCTATTCTTGGGTTTTTATTGGGATGGAGTTTAAGTCAAAAGAATAATGACAGTTTGGGGCAAGAGCTTTCGAGATTAGAGGAAAATCAAGAGGTAATTGCTAACATGAACTTAAATGCTGAAACGACTCGTCCAGCCGTGTTTCGGAAAACCGATCCGAAAGAAGTAGACTTATCGACTTTCTGGGAAGTTTGGCACTTAGCAGAAGCCAACTTTTTGAGAACAGAGAATTTTGATACTCAAACTCAAGTTTACGGAGCTATTAAGGGCTTAGTAGAGTCTTTGGATGATCCGTATACGGTTTTTATGACTCCAAAAGAAGCCGCTGATTTTGAGGAATCTATGTCAGGTGAGTTTGAAGGGGTGGGGGCCGAAATTGATCGACGGGACGACCAAATTATTATTGTGAGCCCGCTTAAAGGCAGTCCCGCTGAAGCGGCTGGATTACAGTCGGGTGATATTGTCTTTGAAATTGACGGAGAGCCAACTTTTGGGATCACCCTAGAAGAAGCGGTGACGCAAATTAGAGGGCCTAAAGGCGAACCGGTTATTCTGACGGTTATTCGTGAAAATGAACGCAAACCAATTGATATTACGATTGTACGAGACAGCATTGTTCTGCCAACGATTGAGTGGGAAATTAATGAAGATGAAATTGCGATTATCTCTTTGTATCAGTTCGGGAATAACGCGGCTCGTGATTTTAGAGCCGCGGTTGAAGCGATTGTCTTAGAGTCACCCAAAGGCGTTGTGGTTGATTTACGAAATAATGGAGGCGGATTATTAGACGCTTGTATTAAAATTTTGTCTGAGTTTATAAAAGAGTCAGTGGTGGTTAGAACAGAGGGACGTCGCTTTGGTGATACAGGGGATTTAAAAACCGGTCGAGATGGTAGCTTGCTTGATTTACCATTGGTAGTATTAGTGAATGAGGGGTCAGCCAGTGCTTCTGAAATTTTTGCTGGTGCCGTTCAAGATTTAAATCGAGGTTTGGTTGTGGGGCGTAAAACTTTTGGAAAAGGGTCTGTACAAAACGTAATCCCTTTAGCGAGTGGCGCTAACTTGAAAATTACGGTTTCTGAATGGTTAACGCCAAACGGACGTTCAATTCAAAAACATGGAATTGATCCACATGTGGTGGTTGAATTTGATGAAAATGCGCCAGAAGGCGTTGATCAAGTCTTATTAAGAGCTTTATCACTTATTGGGACCTCTGAGATGTATGAAATTATCGCGGAAGGCGTGCCAATGCCAGAAACGGAAAACAATCCTATAGTAGAAAATGGCGAAGTGCTTGATAATCCGATTGAGGATGATACAACTTTAAATACTGAAGAATCTAATACGGATGAAGCTCCTTAAATTTAAAACACTTGTCTTTGGCCTTCTGGCTGCCAACTTGGTGGCGGGAGAATTGAAGGCAGAGGAAGATATTCCAACTAAAATTACCCTTATTTTTGAGGATCGTTTGTTAACGCTTGATTTTAGAACCCATCCGGAAATATTGCAGCAGACCCCAAGTCATTTCTTGGTGGTTGGCGATAACCGTTTTCCAGTTTCTTTTGGCGAGAATTTGCCTCCAAGCGACGGTTTGGCTCGGGTAGAAACGGAATTTAAAACTACGGTAGATCCTGAGGCTCTAGCCGCTTTTTTTAGAACGACCTCCTTGGTGAGTCAGCGTGAGGCTGAGCCTGTTAAATTAACGTTAAAAGGTGGTAGTGTGGCCTTTTCAGGGAAGCCTACTACGGGACATTATGATATTGATGAGGATAAATTGGCCTATTTGCTTAACACGGCGTTAGCCCAAGGCGATGAGTTTGTGCGGGTGCCAGCGGAACGTACTTTTGCGCCAGTGGCAGCCAGTGAGGAATTAAAAGAACGAGGGATTGAATCGGTGATTGCGATTGGTCGCTCTGATTTTACGGGCTCCTCAGATGCGCGAGTACAAAATATTTTAGCGGCTATTCGAAAATATAATGGATTGATTGTACCAAAAGGACGTACTTTCTCGTTTAATGCTATTTTAAAAGAGGTAACCGAAGCGGATGGGTTTGTGCCAGAGTTGGTGATTAAGGGGAATGAAACTGAGAAAGAGCTTGGTGGCGGGGTTTGTCAGGTTTCAACCACTGTTTTTAGAGCCGCTTTCACCGCGGGCTTACCGATGGTTGATCGACGAAATCACTCCTATGCCGTGCCTTATTACAAGCCACATGGTTTGGATGCAACGATCTACTTAGGCGGACAAGATTTTAGATTCTCGAATGATACTCCAGGTGATATTGCTATGCAGGCATTTACGAGTGGTGATAATTTATATTTTGTATTTTACGGACAAGATGATGGTCGAAAAGTGGCGGTAGAAGGTCCGTTTATTTCTGATTATCGCAAGGCTCCAGAGCCAGAAATTATTGAAACGGATCAATTAGCCGTAGGGGAAATGCTTGAGGCGTCACCGGCTCATGATGGCTTTGCAACGCAGTGGGTGCGTCGGGTTTGGAAACAAGGTGAAGCCCCGCAGGAAGAGGTTTTAAAGTCTTATTATAGACCGTGGGCGGCTAAAATATGGCAAGGGGTCGAAACCGCTCAATTAACACCAGAATTAGACGAAACCGCTAAAGAGCCTGTTACCGAAGAAACACAGGAAGCAGCAATGGTAATCGAATCATAAGCAAACAGCAGTATAAAGCTGTTATTTGTCGAGCGCGCTTGTTTTACTTTTAGATCATTTTAATCGAAAATTAGCATTGTATGAAGGCGCTAAAATTGTGGCTTTTAGGAGGTTTATTACTGGGCGTGTATCCATTTTTTAGTGGAAATGCACAGGTTATTGAACCGAGCCAGTTAACCAGTGTGCCAACGCGGGCGGTTGAACCCTTGCAGATACTAGTTCGATCAACAAACGAAGATGATTTTTTTTCGGGAGAAATTTTATCACGCCGGCCACTTGAAGCGAGTACTTTGCAGTTTACGTTGTTAAATCAAAATGAAGGGGTGGTCTGGCGAGAAACGCTTGATTTACCCGCTTTGGCTCAGCGCATCATGCCTTTTTATTTTGAACAAATCGAAGGGATGGGAACGCTGTTTTTAAGCGTCCAAGCTTATGATCAGTTTGGTAATACGGCTGGGAGCGGGCATAAATATATTGATTTTCCTGAAAAATCACCAGCCGTGACCCTAACTTCAACCGAAGTTTTTTTAGATGATACGCCGCAGCTTAACATCGATTTATTTGCCGAAAATGCCTTAGTAAGACAAAGTTATGTGCCGCAAATTAGAATTTATCAAGGCTTAGCGCATTATGGAGATTTACTGTTGAGTCGGGATGAGCCCATTGTAACGCTAGATCCTCGGCAGCGGCAGCAATTAAGTTATAAGCTGCCTTTTGATTATCCTGCAGGGGTTTATGAAGTGGTTCTTAGTTTGCTGGATGCGAGTACTCGGGAGTCGATTTCAGCCGTTTATTATAAGCAGATTTATCAATCTGGAGATTTTTTTAAAGTGGTCGATTTAGAAGCTTATTACACAGAAGCCGATAAGTCTGCCGCTCGTTTAGAGCTAGATGGACTTTCAACCGTCGTGTTGACCGAACCAGTGCAAATGCAGGTTCGTCTGCAAAATCAGCAGAATATTTATTTAGATAAAAATTTTAGTCTGGCGTTACAGCCTGGCTACTTTACAAAATACATTGATTTAAGTTTACCGGATTACGTGACAGACATAAAAGGGGCGGCGAGCTTTTATTTGAAAGGTAAAAAAGTTCAAACGGTAGAATTTGAATCAAAAGAAATAAACCTAGAGACCGCGGTTATTCCAGACTCCGTGGAAGAAAAACCACCCGTAGAAAACATTCCCCCGATTGTGCCTTCTGAAAAAAAGTTCACTCTGTCTGATGGGCAGATACTAGGGGTTGTGGTGATTTGTACCGTGCTGTTATTATTGCTGGTGCTTTTGGCTTGGGCTCGGTCACGTTGGCTGGTGCTCTTTGTTTTATCTTTAGGAGGGATGAGCACCACAATGACAGCGGTTTATGCCCTGACTGTCGGGAGAGACATATTTCCTATGGTGGAATGGTCAAACCCTATTCCCGCTCAAAATATGGTGTTTAATCCTAAAAGTGAAACCGGCTTTCAGTGGTTTCCTGTTAAAGGCCGAATATTTAATTATTTAACTCAGACCAGTTTACTAAAAAGAGAGGCTTTTGATGATTTGCGGTTTAATTTGATAAGCCCAACTAAAAAAATGTATCAGTTTAATTTGGCTTCAAATGTGCTGAAGTCAGAAACAGAAGTATATAAAAATTCAAGCTCTGGCGATTATTATTTTGTTCTTGATTTAAGCCGATTAAGTCAGGTAAATCCAATTGGCGCTACCGAACCAATGATTTGGGAAGAAGGGAGTTGGCAAATTCAACTTATTTTCCCCTATCAACAAAAAGAAGAAGCCCCCGTTTATTTAGCGACCCCGTTAGAAGGTTTTGGTTTTTTCCAAATAGATCAACAACCACCATTATGGCAGTGGCAGCTTAAAAAATCGACTGGAGAAATTTTGGCAGAAGCCGATTACACGAATGAACCGATTACGGTTTCAATTTCGTGCCAAGACCAGGGCAGTGATTGTGTGACGCCGTTACAAGACTTTAGCGTGGTTGGGAATTTCTGTAGTGATGCCTTGCAGTGTAATACCGAAGCCGCACGGCAGTTTGAAGTCTGTGATACAGCTGGAAATTGTACGAATGAAATGATAGAAATTAGTGGCTATGATCCGGTTCCACCAAGCATTGAAAGTTTACTGCTTGGTAGCTCCGAGGCAGCAACGGCTACTGAAAAAACAGCCCTAAGCCTGCGTTACTCTGATCCTAAAAAAATTAAAGCCACCGACATAAAAACACCTTTTTCGTCTCAATTGTGTGGGGATAAAAATCCATTCTTTCGGCTTGATAACCAGTCTTGGTCGTGCGTAGAGCGATCACAACCGTGTGTCCTAGTATCGGCACAAAATGTTTGGAGAGGCGTCGCTTATAACGGGCTTTGTGAGCCGGCTTGTCCAGAAGGGTATAACTTTGAAAATGGGAGTTGTCAGGTTATTTGTGGCATTGGGGCCTTTACCTCAGATCGTCTGTGTTTGCCTTTTAACTTGGAACTTGATGAATCTTAAAATGCTCGGTTTGGCCTTCAGTATAGGACTTCTTAACACGGGGTTTGCGCAAGATATTTCAGTCCCTCAGTCGGGGGTAAATTGGCAAAAATCAACCTTAACCATTAACCGTTTTCAGCCAAGTGACCTGAGTCATAGAGAAAGTTTTAAGTGCTTTGAGATTAATTACGAAGGCTTACCGGTAACCAAAACGTTGGCGGATTTAGGTTTCAACAATCCGGATGCAGGGCCTTTAACACTAACCGAGTCGTTAGCGCCTTTAGAGTGTTTTCAGCAAGCGGGGTGGTATGAGTCGGTGGTGAAACTAACGGATTATGCAGGGAACGAAAGCACCTTAGAAACGGTTTTAACCATTGTTCCAAGCGAATTAAGTTTAATGGATTCAACGGTGGATCCAGTGGCCTCTAAAACCAGTGGTGGACAGAGCGCTATTGTCGATGTAGCGAAACGCTCAAACTGTACGAGTCCTACTTTATTAGCAGATGGAAACGATGAATGCGTTCTTGAAGTTAATTTACGGGATCGTTTTGGGAATGTTGTTAAACCGGAAGGTATTAGTGGACAGTTAACCCTTAAACTTCCAACGGAGTCAGTCGCCCAAAATTTAGATGCCAGTCAGAATCCATATGGAGCCTTTCTAGCCGGCCTTTACTTTACCGGAGATAAAAAAGTGGTGCAGTTTGATTTACCACAAGACGATAAAAAATTACAGGTAGGGTTAAAAGCGCTCGTGCCATCACTTGAACCTGATAGAGATGATCGGGGACTTACCCAAGCTATTGCGCAGGTACCACAGCCTGTGAAATTTGAGCTGCATTTTGAACCTGAAGATAAAGGCTTACCAGGTGAGACTACGATAAAAACGGTGACGCCGTTATTTAGTCCGTGGGTGCAAATGCTAGCGGGGGCCAATACTTCTATTGAAAATTTTGTATTGCTGCCGCTAAATCGGTCAGTCAAAGTGCCGTTGCAGTTAAGTAGTATTGTAGAAAAAACATTACCAGAAAAGTTAAGTATTGATTGGACCGCGCCCAATTTGGAATCTTTGTGGCTTCGCTTTAATGGAAACACAAATGATGATCGTACTACGATGCGAGATTTAGTGAGTATTGAAAAAAATCCACAACCCTATGAGATTGATGTATCTTTAATACAACCTGAAGGCGGAGTAGCTGAAACGGAGTTCCGTTTAAAACCGTTAATAACGTATCTACAAAAAATAAATGGAGAAAATGCCTTAGTGCGTTATCCGGTTTCTATTTTAAAAGGGAAAAACTTAGAAATATTACCGCCTTTAAAGCCCTTGCTCTTAAGGGCTTCGATTGAAGGAAAGCTCATTACCGAAAATAGCCCAACGTCGTCGTTAAATGTAGTCCTCGCAAATGACGATAAAATTTTATTTAGTGATTGGCGTCGGCGAGCCAGTCGAAATTTTATTTCGCTTATTCGTGGGCAGGCCCCAAGAACCGAAACTACGTTTGATATTAATAATGATTTTGGGGATGAAAACGTGGCCTATTTTAAAGGGGTAACGCTGAGATTAGATGGAGAAGGGAAAACTGAGGATCCGTTGATCTTTGATCAAGGCATTAAAACGATCATTATTGAAGATGGTAATTTATTAATTACGCGTGATTTGTTGTATAAAACCGTCGAAGATTCGTTGGGAATAATCGTGATTAATAGTCGTCCAAATGATTCAGAACGGGGACATGTTTTTGTGCATCAAAACGTCCAAAAAATGGTAGGAACGTATTTCTTAGATGGCGCCTTGATAAGTACGCAAAAATTAGCCGAACCCACTGAAAAAGATATTATTGAGGGGCGCGAAAGTACGCCAAATCAAGATCTACAGGCGCCACTAGGACTTCAGTTAGTACTGGAAGGAACGCTTTTCTCTCGGAATACCTTAGGTGGCTCTGATTTAGTGCCCGCGCTTGGACCAAACGGGCAAAAAGTACAGCGTGAACTAGCCTTAGTGTACGATTTAAATTATGTACGTCGTTATGAGCCTTTATTTACGTTAGGTGGCGAGCGAGTGTTAGATAGTGAAAATGATTACTGTTACAAGCCAGATACGAAGACTTGTTATCCAAACTCCGCGCCATTTGTGCTTCGGTATGACGGGCGTGTGCAAGCTCTAACCCCGCCTGGATTTGAAGATGAATCATAACTTTTTTAGAGGGAATTGGCTTGAGTGTGTTTTTTAGCTTAAAATAAAAATTGTATGGAATCTATTATAACGGCGATTTTAAGCGGCCTTGGTTTAGGGGCTGTAGCAACGTTTTTAAGTTTAAAGTTATGGCCTAAGTTTGGGTGGCTTGATTTTCCAGAACGCTATGGGTTGAAACGGGAACGAATACCGTACCCGGGTGGGGCTAGTTTATGGTTTTTAGCCTTAATGGGGCTGTGGTTTATTGAACCACTACGAGCCCTCATTTTACCCTTAGTTATTTTGGGGTATGTTAGCTTTAAAGATGATCGAAAAACCTTGCCGGCATGGTTTCGGCTCGCGGTTCATGTTTGGTTGGCTTTGTTTCTCGCTTTTCAGGGCGTACAAATTTATTTTATTAGTAATCCTTTTGCCGACACAAATTTTGCTTTAGCTGAAACCCTACCTTTTTTAGCCATGTCGCTGTCGATCGCTTGGATTGTGGCGATTCAAAATGCGATGAATTGGTTTGATGGCTTACCAGGACTAAATGTGGGGATTTCTGGTGTTGGGTTTTTAACTTTAGCGTTGTTGGGCGTCGTGCGGCCTGAGTTGTGGTTTGATCCTAATCATTTTAACTTAACCTTGATTAATTTTTACTTAGCGGCGTTGTGCGCAGGCGCTTTTTGGTGGTACTGGCAAGGCAAAATTATTTTAGGGGATACGGGGTCGCAAGTTTTAGGCTGGCTTTTAGCTGTGATGGCAATATTTTCCGGGGCTAAGATTGCGACAACCTTACTCGTCTTAAGTTTGCCATTGCTCGATTTTGCGTGGGTGATATTTAGGCGTGTTTGGTTAGAAAAAAAATCCCCTTTTAAAGGCGATTTATTTCATTTACATCATTTATTAGCTGCGCGGTCAGAGGCCTCTAAGGTAACCCTTTATTTAGTGGGTGGTTCATTAGTGCTTGGTCTAGCCGCCGTATTTTTGCCTTCAGACGCGAAGCTGCCAAGCTTTGCGCTGATTGCCGTTGGCGTGCTAGTCGTTAATTGGCGTTTGTGGCGGGGGAGTCAGACAAAATAAAACCCCACCGATAGTCGGTGAGGTTTTGGGGCGTTAGAACGTTGTAAGGGCTTAGGTAAGTGACGCTTGGTAAATGCTTTCAATACTGTCATCAAGCAGAGCGGTAAAGTCTTCATCGGTTTGCTGCGCACTGAGGCCTTGGCTCAGAGCGCGTGAGAAACTGGCTACCATACCAGTATTTTCGCTTAAACGTCGGTTGGCCTCATCTCGGCTGTAACCACCAGAAAGCGCGACGACTTTAACCACATTTTGGTGGGCTTGGCAGTCGGCGTAGTGATTAGCGGTTTCGGGTAAAGTCAGTTTGAACATGACGAGCTCGTCTTCATTTAAAGTCTCTAACTCGGCTAGCAGGGCGTCTCGTAACAGTTCTTCGCAGTCAGCTTTATCGGTCGCGTGGATGTTAACTTCGGGTTCAATAATAGGCACTAAACCATGGGCACAAATTTGTTTTCCGACTTCGAATTGTTGTTGCACAATGGCTTTAATACCGTCTGGGTTTGCGCTGTTAATATTGGATCGCATTTTAGTTCCAAAAATACCAGCCGCTTTAGCTCGATTGAGTAAATCGTCTAATTCTGGCATTGGTTTCATGAGTTGAACGCCATTGGCTTCATCGGCTAAGCCTTTATCGACTTTTAAAAAAGGAACCACGTTTTTTTCTTCCCATAAATATTGAGAGGTGGGTTTTCCTTCAACGGTACGATCCATGGTGTTTTCAAACAAAATAGCCCCAAGAATACGTTCCCCAGTAAAAGCAGAATTTGTCATAATGCGGGTTCGCATTTCGTGCACTTTAGTAAACATCTCTTCGTCTCCGTTATATTCATCTTCTTCAACGCCATAGACTTTAAGGGCTTTAGGGGTAGAGCCACCACTTTGGTCAAGTGCTGCAATAAAGCCGTGGCTTTGGCGAACTTTCTGAAGTTGATCATTAAACGCAGTCATAAAATTTTGAGGGTTATTTTTCAGAATCATTTTCTAAAATTTTACGCTTTAGGGCAAGCCAAAAAAGCCCGAGTAATCAAAGGGTAAATACAGATCGGATGAAAGTAAAAAAGGAGTCGGTCTAGTAGCTCCTCCCAAAATACTACTAGACCGACTCAAACAATTCCGCTGCTCGATTTGCCTCACAGCGAAATAGTGATAGGCGGCGGCAGGCCGCTTGAAAGGGGATTAAGCCTTTCATAAGTAAACTGTTTTTGGAGGTCTGCACTTTCGTGGGCAGCGTCTTCGACAAAGTAGCGTACTTACAAACCATTGGACTATCACCTAAGCCCAGGTTTTAAATAAGTGCCTCGCTTGAAATTTGGTAGTGGGGGAACTACTTCCAAGCGAGGACTTTACGTTCCGTGTTGGCCAATATCTATCGGGCTCAACACGTTCCGTAAACCGTAAATTTTAATCATCCGAATCTGTAAAAGATCATTATTTCATTCGATTTTAATTGAATGAAATAGTGTCTGCGAGCCGAAACTCAATCTGCATAGATTAGCTAAAGCTACTAACAGACGCCACAAGGTTCTATTCTTCAAAAAAACAAAATCAAATTATTTTGTGGTGAATTTTCAGGTAAGTAAAAACCGCCTTCCGGGGAAGACGGTAGAACAGATCGGTTAATCAAGCATGGGGGGAGCACCAGTGACAACTTTAATATTGTGTCACCGGTGCTCTCGCACAAAAAGTCTTAGTTGCAAAAGACTTCTTGGCACTCTGCAGATCGTAACAGCGTCTACAGAGGGGACCTCGGACGCCACATTCGCCCTGGTCGCATTCAAAGTGTGAGCGCGTGTATCCCCATACGCACGCTCTTCGCCAGCAGTTTAACGTCCGTGAGATGACGCTGGCTCCGAAAGATAAAACCTTCGGTCAATCGTCGGTACACTACTCCCTCGATCGAATTAAAATAGATACTGTTAGTCGTCGCGACCAACAGTTCCGCAAGCGTTAAAATTGGTAATTTTCTGGGGGCTACCAATAGTCGTCTTGCTGACATAATCTCAACGTTCAGTGTAAACACCTTACCGGAGATATATGGTCTCGGAATAAGTTAGACGGAATTTTCTCCTCCGTCCAAGGAGGTTTCGGGCCGCTAAGAGCGGCCCGGAAAGGTCTTTAGTGCGTTGGCGCCACCAGGCCTGTGTCAGAAGCTGGAAGGTGTAAGGGGGTAATAAGTCCAGGAAGGACAAACTCAACCACCAACACGATGCCAATGGCCGGCACAAAGAGTGTCCACCAGTAAGCTGGCAATCCGACCTTAATCCAATAGACCGGATCAATATCAAAGGCCGACTTAATGGGGAAGTTTGGCAGGTTGCCCTGCACGGTTGCCCAGCCCCAAGTAAGGGCTCCAACAATGACTCCTAAGGCGCCAGCGTTGGCTACCAGTGAGGCCTCCATTGGTGTACTGCCTTGATCGACCATCTGCGCTCCAATCGTGATCGGAAGCAATATGAAGACCTTAGTTGCCAGGGCGTTATCGGCCAAGGCGGAGATCGCGCCTGTGATAACAAAAAGGAGCAACCCAAGTACAACGGCCAAAGATTCAACCGGAATCCATCCAAGAGGGAGCGCTTGACCAAACCAGATGATACTGGGCTCTGCTAGGACACCGATATTGTCGATGGCAATGAGCAGTCCGCCAATGAGGATCGGTTGCAGGTCATGCTCCAGCTTGTGAAAACTGAAAATTTGACCATTTTGAGCCCATATGGCAATGCCAAACGTAAAAACCCCAAGCAGGATGTCGCCGCCAAAAACCAAAAGGCTCAGTCCTTGATGAAGGGTATGACCAAGAGGTAAGGCGACCAAGATGTGACCAAGGATGACGAGGCCAAGAATCAGCAGCGACAGCTGCGAATCCGTGTAGTCACCCTCAACTTGCTCTTGATGTTGCTTTGCCTGCAAGTGACGGCCATAGATGGCCACACACACAATCACATGCGCCGTGACAATGCCTCCAACACCCATAATAAGCGTGCCAAGACCCCAGCCGAAGATGGAGGTCATGACCGACCAGATGATGATAACCGCCGGCGGAGAGAAGAAGGTTAGCCCTCCTCCAGAGCCAATCGCGGCCGCTACGCCCACACCAACTTTGGCGCGGATTTTGGGATCATCCGGAAGACGTGGTACCAGATATTGGTTCTGGATAGCCGCGTTCGCTGGTTCCCCCGTCAAAGACGATAGTAGTGAAACCAGAACGAGGGTTGGATACTTGCCAATCATGCCTTCGATTCGATCCAGCTTTTGCAGGATCTCACTCATGGCATTGTTAGCCGCCGACATGATGCCGATAATGGTTAGCACCGGCACCCAAGGCACATGAAAGTGCGGCAGATGTTCAGGATGCAGACCGTAAATTGTGGCGTAGTAGGCGCCAAAGAAAAGTGCTGGAAGCAATAGCACGATGGCCATCATCTCGGTTGAGTCATTGAAGACTCTCAGCACTTGCCAATAGGCTTGAAAGCCATTGACGGTTTTCCCTTTGGGTTTCGCGAAACGGAAAACCGTTTCATCCAGTCTCTTTAGGCCGAGAAAGGCCAGAAGAGCTAGCACAATAACCAGGCCAGACGTGGCCGGGTTCTCCCAGCCAAATGCATAGCATCCAGCTAAGTAGACGCCGAACAAAATCGGCCAAAACCAATGTTTCATGGTGGTATTCCTTCATGTAAGCCGCTCTTAATTTGAGCAGTCTGTGAATATTTAGCCTTGCGGCCTGTGAAAACCCGAAATGAATCGAGTTGAACCGCAAGGGGTTCGGCTAGTCTTTAGCAAAAAACTAAATCGAACCCCTCGCGAGATTTAAAAATTAAATTAACCGATCTGTAAAAGAACGGAGTCTAAGTTAAAAACTTAAACTACTAAGATGAATGTCGAGAATGGTTGTCTACCACCGTTTTTAAGGGCGGTAACAAAAATTCATAAAACATTAAATATTTATTACCTTTAAAATTAAAAAAATCAAGTGTCAAATTTTGGTTTTGTGTCTCTAAAACCTCTGTTTTAAAGCCGAGCCAGGGTTGCACTTTTAGATATAATTTATTATGTTAGGGTCTCAATTATGAAGTTAAATTTAATTCCGAAGCATCCTAAAATTCTGCTTTATGGCTATGGTCTAGAAGGCAAATCGAGTGAAGCGTGGGGGCAGAAAAATTTAGATCCCAGTGTCATTGAGATTTATGAAGATTCTCAAAGTCAGCCGCCTGACTGGGAAGAATTTGATTTAATTATTAAAAGTCCTGGAGTCCCACCCACAAGTATTCCCGCTTCGGTGTGGCCGAAGGTAACGTCTAATTTTCGCTTATTTTTAGAAAATCTATCTGAAGCTAACCGAGAGAAGGTGATTGGTATTACGGGGTCTAAGGGGAAATCAACCACGGCTAAGTTTACGAAGGAATTGCTCGCAGCCTCAGGCTTTAAAAGTAGTATTATTGGAAACTTTGGGGTGCCAGCGTTGTCTGTTTGGGACGAGATTGAAACTCTGGATTTTGTGGTGGCTGAGTGTTCAAGTTTTCAACTCTATGACTTAGCGGTTTCGCCTAAGTATGCCTTGTTTCTTAGCTTTTTCCCAGATCACTTAGACTGGCATAATACCTCTGAAATTGATTATTTTAAAGCCAAAGAAAATTTATGGGCCCATCAAGTAGACGGAGATGAACTGTTCTTTCCTGATAGCTTACCGGCGACAGTAGCTTTAGGGCTCGCTCATGGCGCCGCCCATAAAAGACCAACTCCAGCGGTTGTTTCTCCCCCTGTTGACGCTTATTTATTTCCGGCCACCTCCAACTTACAAGCGCTGCACTTTCGCCAGAATTTAGGCACCGTTTGGGCGTTAGCACAAGCACTAAAAATAGAGAATCTAGAATCAGTTTGGCAAAAAACGGCTCAAAATTTCGAGCCGATTGAGCACCGTTTAGAGGGCTTTGGTGAGGTAAACGGTTTTTCTTTTATTAACGATTCAATTGCCACCAGTCCTGATGCGACCGAGGCAGGTGTAGCGTGGTTAAAAGCAGATTTAAGCGCGCTTATTTTAGATGGAGCTGATACGGGGGTAGGCGACTTTAATGATTTAGTTGAAACGCTGAAAAAGGTGGCTCCTAAAACCCTTGTGGTCTTAGTAAAATCGCCTATTGCCAATAAATTTTTAGCGGTGCCAATGGCTTCAGATTTAAATACTGTTGTGGTTCAAAATTATGAAATGGCTCTGGATATTATTTTTAAACAGCGTCA
>CAJQJI010000001.1 GCA_905478675.1 Candidatus Altimarinota bacterium | reverse complement strand
CGAAACAGAGGCTCCACAGGTTTTTAAAGATAAAACTCAACAGGCGGCCGTACATTCGTCGGGGAGTAGTGAGTTTGCTTACCCATTAAAAAGTTATACGAAATTTGAAAATACAGATCCGATTAACAATGTGCTTAATGCGCTTTCTCAAGCCTCAGATGAACAAGGCAATTCGGCGATTATTCAATTAATGGTGCGCCCAGCCACTTCTAATTGGCAAAGCAAAGTGCGCGCTCAAGCGAAAGACTTAGGCAGTGGTAAAACGAAGATTGCTTGGTGGAACCCGTTGGTACTGTTAGGGAGCTTTTTCTCAGTGCTTTTCCGAGGGGCTTCAGAAGACGGAGGTAGCGATGAAGGCAAAGATAGCAATGAGTCGCAAGAAATGGTAAAAGCGATGGAAGAAAAATCAGAGAAGTTTGGCTTTGAAACCATTATTCGTTGCGCTACTTCTGGGCCAGATGGACGTATGGCTAAAACCAATTTAACTAACATTGTGACGGCTTTTGCTCAGTATGGAACGCCCACGCTTAATAGCTTTAAAACAACCAAACATATTTCTGTTCGACGGTTAATTAAAAACATCGTTTGGCGTAGTTTTGATTCCCCTTTAGCGAGACATCATAAATTGCTGCTTTCAACCGAAGAGCTGGCGAGTGTGTTTCATTTCCCGCATATTAAGTACAATAATGTGCCGTCAGTGAAATGGCAGAACTATAAAATCGTGCAGGCGCCGAATAATATTCCTAAAGAGGGCTTGTTACTCGGGCATAATACTTACCGAGGAAAGACCACAGAAATTCGAATGAAACGGGACGACCGTTTTCGTCATTTTTATGTGATTGGACAAACTGGAACGGGGAAGTCTTCGATTTTTCAAACTATGATTCGGCAAGATATGCAAAATGGAGATGGTTTGTGTGTAGTGGATCCGCATGGTTCATTGGTAGAAGACTTGTTGCCCTTTGTACCGAAAGAGCGAGTCGATGATGTGATTATTTTTGATCCGTCTGATTTGGAACGGCCAATGGGGCTGAATTTGTTAGAAGCCGAAACAGAAGAAGAGCGCGATATGGTGGCTATGGATGCCATGAATATGATGATTAAATTGTTTGATGAAGAGACCTTTGGGCCGCGGATTCAAGATTATTTTCGAAATGGGGTCTTGACCTTAATGGCCGACCCGAATGGAGGGGCTATTACCGATATTATGCGCTTGTTTACCGATGATGCGTTTCAGCGGACTAAAGTAAAACACTTAACTAATCCAGTGGTAAAAAGCTTTTGGACCAACCAAATGGCTAAAACTGGGGCTCGAGAAAAACAAGAAATTATTCCTTATTTTGCGGCTAAGTTTGGGCAGTTTTATACGAATGGAATGATTCGAAATATTATTGGACAAACTAAGTCTTCGTTCAATTTTTCTGATGTAATGGATACTCAGAAGATTCTATTTATGAACCTTTCTAAAGGGATGACGGGCGATTTTAATTCGAAGCTGCTTGGGTTGATTATTGTTTCTAAAATTCAAACGGCGGCGTTGCGTCGGCAATCTCAAAGTAAGGGGGCTCGAACAGATTTCTTTTTATATATCGATGAGTTTCAAAATTATGTAACCGATTCGATTGAATCTATTTTGTCTGAGGCGCGTAAATATCGTTTGAGTTTAAATGTAGCACATCAGTATATGTCGCAAATTGATACCTCTGGGCAAAAGAAAGGGGTGAACCTGAAAGATGCTATTTTAGGGAATGTGGGAACGATGATGTGTTATAAAATTGGCGCGCAAGATGCCGAAATAATGGCGAAAGAAATGGCGCCTACTTTTAGTGATCAAGATCTAGTAAATATTGATAAGTATAAAGCGGTGATGAAATTATCAATTGATACGCAACCATCTAAGCCGTTTTCTATTACCCCATCGAACCCCTATTTAGAAACCGGTAACCCGGATATGGCGGCCGCGTTAAAACAAATTTCACGATTGACTCATGGACGTAGTAAGAAGTTTGTGGAGAAAGAAATTTTTGCTCGTTTAGATGTATAAAAAAAGACCAAAGCCGTTTAAGCTTGGTCTTTTTATTTTCCTCTAAAGGTTCGTTTTTAGCTTTCGCTTACCCCAACAAAGCCAATAATAATATAAGCGATAAAAATAAAAGCGGCGATGCCAATAAGGGCTGGAATCAGCCATTTTTTTTGCTGTTGATCCATTTTATCAAAAAAGTCATTGAGCAACATGTTGCCAGTTACCGCTTGAACGATCATAAAAGTCCCTAAAATAATTGAGATCAGCATTCCAAAGGCGGCGGTAAGGGCCGCAATAATAATTAAACTTCCTAAAATAAAATTTAGTTGTCGTTGTGAAGACAGCGAAACAAAACTGTTTTCCATATTATGTAGCTGCGCTTGCGCTTTTTCGCTTACTTTTTGGAATTTTGAGTTCATTTCTTCTGGCTTAAGGTTGTCTGCTGGGTTATCAAACACCGGTTCTTTTACTTTTGGTGCGGGCGTAACATTTGGTTTCGGAGCGGGAGTATTTGGGATTTGAGTAGACATTTGTGTCGTCTTTTATAAAAAAGTCATGTTTTATTTTACGCCTTAAATATTGTGAGCGCAACGGTTTTCCCAGATTGGATTAAAGATGCCAGCCAGCCATTGCTGGTTTTGGCGCCAATGGCGGGGTATACGGAAAGCCCCTTTCGACGTCTAATTAAAGAAATTGAACCCTCTACGATACTGGTCTCAGAGCTGATCTCGGCGGAAGCTTTGCGTCGTGGGAGTGAAAAAACTCGACACATGATTGAGTTTGTACCAGAAGAATTAAATTATTACGGGGTACAATTATTTGGGAGTGAAGCGGAAGCGTTTATTGAGAGTGCTAAAATTTTAGAACCAATGGGGATTGATTTTATTGATCTTAATTTAGGCTGCCCATCGCCTAAAGTCGTAGGCTCTGGGCATGGTTCGGCTTTATTACAAGATCCGGCGGCTACGGCGGCGATGATTAAGGCGTTGGTTAAATCTACCTCTTTGCCGGTTACGGTGAAAATGCGGTTAGGATTTTATGATGATGTGGCTTTGATTGAGACGGCTAAACGTTTTGAAGATGCCGGTATTTCTTGGTTGGCGATTCATGGTCGAACCACAAAGCAAAAATTTAGTGGGAATGCGGATTGGAGTAAAATTTATGAGGTAAAAGAAAATTTGTCTATTCCGGTTATTGGGAATGGTGATATTACCTCGGCGATGATTGCTAAAAACCGATTACAAAATTTAGATGGAGTGATGATTGGCCGAGCGAGTTGGCGTAATCCGTGGATTTTTAAACAAACTCGACAAGTTTTTAATGGTGAAGCTATTTCCCCTAAACCGTCTTTACCAGAACAAATAGATTTCTTTCGTCGTCATGCCGACTTAGCCACGGAATACAAAAGTGAAAAATGGGCGATGATTGAGCTGCGTAAACACTTTGCCCATTTTTGTCGCGGGTTTCGCGGGGCGTCGGTGTTTCGTGATCGTTTGATTCGACTCGAAACTCGAGCGGAAATGGAAATAATTTTTAAGGAGATATTGGAAGAACAAGCATAGGCTCGTCATTGCGAGGTAGACTCAGTTTGCTGTATCTTCCGCGGAAATCTACCCCTTAGAACGTCTTCTCGACCGAAGTCTCTACCTCAAGTTTAAAAAGGAGTGGAGAGATCTTCGATTTTTGTCTTAAAAAAGATATGAGGAAGTTTTCTCCGCTCTATTTTAGCTTTGATTTATAAATTTCGGTCGAAAAGACAAATTGGGAAGCGCCTCTTATTACTTTAACAATTCGAGAATTTTTTCTTTAAACAAAAAATGAGTTTGTCGAAAAGACGCGCTACTACAACTCAAATACCTGAATTTCTCCGCTAAAGCCGTTGAAGTGTTCTTTGTGGGTGGTGCTAAAAAAAACTTGGCTGCCAGCGCACAGGTGCTCTAAATGGCGTTGGCGAGTATCATCTAGTTCCGAGAAAACATCATCGAGTAATAGAATAGGGCTCGTATGGGTGATTTCGCTTAAGAGTTTTTTCTGGGCCGCTAAAAGGGCGAGTAAAACCGAACGTTCCTCGCCGCGAGAGGCCGTGGCATTAAGTGGTCGGTCTCGTAAACTAAAGGTCCAGTCGTCTCGTCCTGGGGCAATGAAGTTTTTTTGAGCGGCGATTTCACGCATTTGGTTTTGTTCAAGCCAGTTTTTAAGATTTTCGTAGGTATATTCAACGTTAACTGCCTTTTTGATATCAAGGGCTACGGCGTCTTTTTTTTGGCTAATTTCGTTGAGTTCTTGTTGTAAACTCTCTTTAAGTGACTCGATTAGTTTAAGTTTTTCTGTCTGCAGGGCTGGCATGGTTTGGCAGAGAATTTCATTCCAAGGGCGAAGCTGATCGGTGGTTTGAGATTCAAATAATTCGGATTGTCTCAAAATACGCGTTTTATGTTTATGGGCTTTGGTAGCTTTTAGTAAATTTTCGCGATAGCTCGGCGATACTTGAATGAGAAAACGATCAAAAAACTGGGTTCGGTTCGCCTTTGGGCCGCTAAACAAATAAATAAATTCTGGGCAAAAAAGAAGGGTGGGGAGTTGGCCAAAAAAACGAGTGCGAGTGGTTGGTTTTTCGTTTTTAATAAACTGGCGTTTACGCGGTTCAACAAAAATTTCTAACCAAGTTTTTGCATCCGTTTTGCCTTTTATGTGGGCCGAAAAACTGTCTGTAGGTGCTTGTTCATAAATAAGATCGCTAGCCGTTTGTTCTCTCCAACTTTTACCGACACTTAGTAGGCTGATAGCTTCAAGTACATTCGTTTTACCTTGGCCGTTTGGGCCACAAAAAACAATTTGATTGGCAGTGAAATTCCACTGCTTTTGCGGATAATTTCTAAAATCTTGTACTTGAAGGTGCTTGAGTTGCATCATGCGCTATTGTACTCGACTTATTTTCAAGTGCGAGTCTGGCTTGTTAAATATGCGCCAATTAGTACGCTCTAAGCCGTTAAACTTAAATAATTTATGAGCGAAGATAACCGATTAATTACCGAACGAAAACAAAAGATTGCTGATTGGGAGGCGCTGGGCTTTCCTCCCTACGCTAAAGCTTTTGAGCGTACACATACGGCCTCGCAAGCCACCGCTTTTTGTGAGCAAAATTCCCTGCGTGAGGCAAGTGATATTATGGCTGATTTTACCGAGCCATTGACCGATAGTTTAGAAGATTCAGGCAAAGACCTAAAATCAATGGCTGGGCGAATTGTGGCAATGCGAGAAATGGGGAAGTTAGCGTTTTTAAGTATTCGTGATGTGAGTGGGGATTTCCAGATTTGTGTCGCTAAATCGCTTTTAGGTGATAATTTTAAACCCCTTTTGAAAGCTTTAGATTTAGGCGATTTTGCCGGCTTTAAAGGCGAATGTTTTAAAACGAAGCACGGTGAGCCGACGTTGATGGCTTTGCGGGTGACGCCACTTTCTAAGTCATTGCGTCCTTTGCCAGAAAAATGGCATGGTTTAAGCGACAAGGAGGCTTGTTACCGAGAACGAAATCTCGATTTGATTTCTAATAAAGACACCTTTGAGCGTTTTTGCATTCGCTCGAAAGTCGTTAAAGCCATACGTGATTTTTATGAAGCGCGTGATTTTATGGAAGTTGAAACCTCTATTTTAACTCCACAAGCCGGCGGGGCTATGGCTAAAACGTTTGAAACCCATCATAATGCTTTAGATCATGATTTCCATTTACGGATTGCCTTAGAGTTGCCGTTAAAAATTGTTTGTTCTGGGGGCATTGAACGTGTATTTGAAATTGGAAAATGCTTTCGTAATGAAGGTACGGATCCTTCTCATTTACAAGAGTTTACCATGCTTGAGTGGTATGCGGCTTATGTCTCATTCGAACAAAATTTAGAGTGGAACGAAACCATGTTGCGTGAAATTGCTCAGCAAGTTTTTGGAAAAACGAAATTTACGGTGAAAGATAAATTTGATACCGAGCATGAAATTGATTTTGCGAAACCGTTTGCGAAACGTAAGTTTGCCGATTTGCTTAAAGAGTTTGCCGACTTTGATATGTTTTCGGCAACAGATGATGAAGTACGAGCGAAAGCGACTGAAGTGGGCGTAGACCAAATTGAGGGCGTTGGACGCGCTAACTTGCTAGACGATATTTACAAAAAAACAGCGAGACCTTTATTAATTGAACCTACATTTGTGTTGGATTATCCAGAAGACTTAAAACCGTTAGCGGCACCAAATGGTGACGGCACGGCCAGTTGTTTTCAGGTACTTATTGCTGGTTGGGAGGTGATTAATGCGTACGGGGAATTGATTGATCCACAAATTCAACGCGCTTTGCTTGAGAAACAAGCCGGTTTTAGAGCTGGTGGCGATGATGATGCCAAGCGCCATCGGCACGAAGCCGAGCGACGCTACAAGTGCCGTCATCGCGACGGGCCGGAGCCGGGCCAGGGCGCCGTCACGGCTCGCCGTCACTCGATCCACGCCGTTGCGCATCAAATCCTGGATCGAAGTCACCATGACCAGCCCGTTGAGGACCGCGATGCCGGATAAGGCGATGAAGCCCACGGCGGCCGAGATCGAGAAGGGCATGCCGCGCAGCACGAGCGCCAGGACGCCGCCGACCAGCGCCAGCGGAACGCCGGTGAACACGATCGCGGCATCGCGCGCCG